>MNXO01000020.1 GCA_001872995.1 Bacteroidetes bacterium CG2_30_32_10
TCAAAATAAAAATTGATAGACCAATTAATTTAGCCTAATAGAATTAAGGTGCATTAATCTAAAAACACCTCGCTGTAATAGTTCTTGTTTTGTGGAAGGTATTACATTTTAGCAACTACATTTTCGTCAACCAAAATTCTACCGCAATATTCGCAAACAATAATTTTTTTGTGCATACGAATGTCCATTTGTTTTTGAGGTGGAATTTTGTTAAAGCAGCCGCCACAAGCATCTCTTTCAATTTGAACAACAGCCAAACCGTTTCTTGCATTTTTCCTAATTCTTTTGTAGGCAGTTAAAAATCTTTCTTCAACAATGGTTTGGTTTTGAAGTGATTTTCCTATTAATTCTTTTTCATCTTTTTCTGTTTCGGTAATGATGTCATCTAACTCAGACTTCTTGGTATCAAGGTCTGCTTTTCTTTCAGCCAAAACAGCGTTCGATTGTTCTAAGAGAATCTTTTTTTCATCCAAATTAGCCGTAAATTCTCTTATACGTTTTTCTGCGAGTTGTATTTCTAAATTTTGATATTCAATTTCTTTGGTTAAAGAGTCGTACTCGCGGTTATTTCTAACATTCATTTGTTGGGCAGTATATTTTTTTATTCCTGCCAAGCTTCCCTTTATAGCTTCATTTTTTTCAGCCAATTCAGCGTCTAATGCAATAATTTCTGCAGATAAATTTTTAATTCTTGTTTCTAAGCCTTCTATTTCATCTTCTAAATCGCCTACTTCAAGTGGTAACTCACCTCTTACAATTCTAATTTTATCAATTTGCGTATCAATTAATTGAAGGGTGTAGAGTGCTCTTAATTTTTTTTCAATGGAAGCCTCTATGTTGTCCTCATTGCTCTCCGTATTAATGATAGTAGGAGATTCGATAGGGGTAGAATCATTTTCTTTTTTTATTTCTACTTTTTTTTGCTTGCTTTTAGCTGTAATCTTTGCCATACCTAACTTATATATTATGAGTTATAAATAATTAACGGGATTAGAATTTATTTCTGAAATTAAAAATGCAAATTTAGGAAAATTTTTCTTTAAAATATCATATAGTAATTCTTTTATAAATTGTTCGGTTTCATAGTGCCCTGCATCAACAATTATAAGTTCTTCGGGGATATCCAAAAAAGAATGATATTTAATATCAGAAGTAATAAGCATATCTGCTTTTGCATCAATTGCATCTTTAATCAGAAAGCTACCAGAGCCGCCACAAATTGCCACTTTTTTAATTTTTTGTTTTTTTATTTTAGAATATCGTAACCCTCCAACTTTAGTGATTTCTTTTATCTTATGAAGATATACCTCTGCATCTATTTCCTGCGGGAGTTCTCCAATCATTCCTGCTCCAGCAAATTTATATTCATTGTCTATTGGATAAATATCATAAGCAACCTCTTCGTAGGGATGGTTCTTGAATAATGCTTCTAAAACTTCTTTTTGTTTATATATTGGAAAAATGGTTTCTATTCTAATTTCTTTTTCAAAATGGAGTTTACCTATTTCTCCAACAAAAGGATTTGCATTTTCTATGGGTTTAAAGGTTCCTTCGCCTATAATGTTGTAACTACAGCTGTTATAATTGCCAATATGTCCAGCACCTGCATTCAAAATTGCGTTTCTCACTTTTTCGGCTTGTTCAATAGGGCAAAATACAACAATTTTTCGTAAAATACCATTCATTTGCCTTAATATTAAACAGTTTATTAAACCTAATTTCTTAGCAAGTATGTTATTCAGTCCTTCAATATGATTATCTATGTTTGTATGTATGGCATACAGTGAAATATCATTTTTAATGGCTTTAATTATGCTTCTTTCTATGTGTGTGTTGCCATTAATTTTTTTTAAACCATCGAATATTAATGGATGATGCGAAATTATTAAATTACAGTCTTTATTTATAGCTTCTTCAATAATTTCTTCGGTACAATCAAAGCATATTAGTGCCTTTGAGATTTCATTATTCGCATTTCCAATAATTAAGCCAGAATTATCGTAGTTTTCTTGCAAACTCAAAGAAAAAGTTTCTTCTAAACGGTTTAGTATTTCCTTAATTTTCATAAGTTATATTTATAAAATTCAAAATTAATCATAATTAACTGGGTAAACAAATTATTATAATATACTGAAAGCATTATGTTTATCGTTTATTTAAAAAAAAATTATTAAAATTTACTAAAAGTCATTGTTTTTATAAAATATTAAAAGTATTTTTAAAAGATGAAATTTTTTAGAATTCTATTATTCCCATTTTCTATTATTTATGGTCTTATCACTAAGATTCGTAATAAACTATTTGATTGGAAAATACTTTCTTCTAAAAAATTTTCTATTCCTATTATTTCTGTTGGTAATTTATCCGTTGGCGGCACTGGAAAGACCCCTCATGTTGATTATTTAATTCGTTTATTAAAGGGAAAATATCAAATAGCAACACTTAGTAGAGGCTATGGACGAAAAACATCAGGGTTTATTTTGGCAAATGTCAATTCTATTGATAAAGAAATTGGAGATGAACCTTTAATGTATGCAAAAAAACATCCTTCAATAAATGTAGCAGTAGATGGTAATCGAGTGAGAGGAATAAAAAAAATATTAGAAGCTCAGCCAGAAACAAATGTTGTTTTAATGGATGATGCATATCAACATCGTCATGTAAAACCAGGATTGTCAATTTTGCTTACAGACTATTTTGCTTTATATACTTCCGACTATTTATTACCAACTGGTAATTTACGAGAAAGCAGAAAAGGAGCTAAAAGAGCCGATATAATTGTTGTTACTAAAACTCCTAAAGTCTTTTCTCCTTTAGATAGACGGCTTATAATAAATAAAATAAATCCTTTGCCACATCAGTCTGTTTTTTTCTCCTATATTAAATATGGAAATTTTTTACCATTATTAGAAAAAACGAACTTATTAAAAGTAAATGCTCCTTCAAAAATATTGTTATTTACTGGAATTGCAAATCCTTCTCCTTTTGAAGAATACTTGAAAAGGCAATGCAATGAGTTAGTATCAATTAAATTTAAAGACCATCACCAATTTACCAATGAAAATTTAAAGAAAATTAGAAAAAAATTTGAATCCATTTTTTCTAATAATAAAATCATTGTTACTACCGAAAAAGACAGAATGCGACTTTTTAGTAAACAAGTATTTGATGTATTTGCAGACCTTCCTGTATATTATGTGCCTATAGAAATTGAGTTTCACAAGGATGACCTTTATAAAAATATCATGGATTTTGATACTAAAATTTTAGAATTTCTTCAAAAAAGCAATTCTTAAATTCCTCTTCAATGATTATCTTTGCAAAGGTGGAAACAATTAAAAAAGATATTCGTTTACTTTCATTAGAAGAAATTAAAGAACTATTTGCTAATAAAGGCGAAGCAGCTTATAGAGCAAATCAAGTTTTTGATTGGCTTTGGAAAAAACATGCATTGTCTTTTGAGCAAATGTCTAATATATCTCTTGGAACAAAAAACTTTCTAAATGATAATTTTGATATTAAAGCTATTTCCATTCAAACTACTCAAAAAAGCATTGATAAAACTATAAAAACCGCATTTCGATTATTCGACGATAACATTATAGAAGGTGTTTTAATTCCTTCTGAAGACCGAGCGACTGCCTGTATTTCTTCTCAAGTTGGATGTGCATTGGCATGCAAATTTTGTGCAACGGGCAAATTAGGTTGGGCAAGAAATTTAGAATATCCAGAAATATTTGACCAAGTGATGTTTATTAATCAACAATCTCTTGAAACATTAGGAATACCACTTTCTAATATTGTGTTTATGGGTATGGGAGAGCCATTGTTAAACTACAATCATGTTTTAAAAGCAATAGAAATGCTTACGTCTCCAAATATATTAAATTTTTCTCCCAGCAGAATTACCCTTTCTACTGTGGGAATTGTTAAAATGATTAAACAATTGGCAGATGATAAGGTGAAATTTAATTTAGCAATTTTGCTTCATGCGGCTACTGATAAAAAGAGAAGCTTGATAATGCCTATCAACGAACATAATTCATTAAGCAATCTTATTGATGCATTACAATACTTTTATAGCAAAACAAAAACTAGAATCACACTGGAGTATTTGCTTTTAGACGGTTTTAATGATTCGATTGACGATGCCCGCGATTTAGCAATGTTTTGTAAGAATTTTCCTTGTAAAATAAATATTATTGAATACAATGCGATTGATGATGGCATTTATAAGAATTCAAATGCTGAAAAAGTAAAGGCTTTTATAGCTTTTATTGAAAGTAAAAATATGATTATTAATTTAAGAAAAAGTAAAGGTAAAGACATAGCGGCTGCTTGTGGGCAACTCGCAAGAAAAAATAATATCAAACTAATTAATTAACAATGGAAACAAAAAAATCATTTTCTGTATCAGGCAATATTGTTGATGTGGTGAACCAAAAAATATTTCAAGGTACTGTGAAAGTTGAAAACGGTAAAATTTCTACCTTAAAGGAAGAAAAAGTAGAGGATACTCATTTTATTCTTCCTGGATTTATTGATGCGCATGTTCATATAGAAAGTTCGATGCTTATTCCATCTGAATTCGCAAGAATTGCCGTTACCCATGGTACAGTTGCTACTGTTTCTGACCCTCATGAGATTGCCAATGTACTTGGGGTTGATGGCGTTCAATTTATGATTGACAATGGAAAGAAAGTGCCTTTCAAATTTTATTTTGGTGCTCCTTCTTGTGTGCCTGCAACACCGTTTGAAACATCGGGTGCTGCTCTTGATTCAATTGCAATAGAAAAGCTTTTAAAGTCAGATGACATCTATTACCTCGCAGAAATGATGAATTTTCCAGGTGTTATTTTTGATGATGTCGAAGTTTTAAGCAAAATTAAAGCTGCAAAATATAACAATAAGCCCATTGATGGTCATGCTCCTGGTTTAAAAGGTAAAGACCTTGTTAAATATGCTAATGCTGGAGTTTCTACTGACCACGAATGCTTCTCAATGGAAGAAGCCATAGAAAAAATTAATAATGGAATGAAAGTTCAAATTAGAGAAGGAAGTGCGGCTAAAAATTTTGAGGTACTTGTTAATTTGCTTGATAAATATGCTGATAGCATTATGTTTTGCTCTGACGACAAGCATCCTGACGATTTGCAAAAAGGACATATAAATTTATTAGTAAAACGTGCTATAAATAAAGGATTTGACCCACTCAAAGTTATAAGAACGGTTACTTATAATCCAGTAATGCATTACAAGCTCAGTGTTGGTTTATTACAAATAAATGACGATGCTGATTTTATAATTGTCAATAATCTAAAAGATTTAGAGGTGCTAAAAACATATATAAAAGGCACTCTGGTTGCTGAAAATGGTGCTACCCTTATAAAATCAGTTGCTGAATCTTCACTTAATTTATTTAATGCAACAGAAATTACTGAAAAAGATATAAAAGTTGATGCTTCTGCTTCAAAGATTAAAGTTATCAAAGCCATAGAAGGACAATTAATCACTGAAGCTGAAATATTGGAGCCGAAAATTGAAAATGGTTTCGTTGTGAGTGATACTGAAAGAGATATTTTAAAGATAATTGTTTTGAACCGATACCATAAAGCAAAACCAGCCATTGGATTTATTCAAAACTTTCAAATGAAAAGCGGAGCCATTGCTTCAACGGTTGCCCACGATAGTCATAATATAATTGCGGTTGGTGCTTCAGACAAAGACATTGTAAGAGCTGTTAATCTACTTATTAAAACAAAAGGTGGCATTTCATTGGTAAATGGTGAAGATGAGCGCTTGTTGCCTCTTCCTGTTGCAGGGCTTATGTCGAATGAAGATGGATATCAAGTTGCCCAAAAATACGAATTGATTAATAACAAAGTTAAGTTGACTGGTTCTACTTTAAAATCGCCCTATATGACCTTGTCTTTTATGGCTCTATTGGTAATACCCGCATTAAAATTGAGTGATAAAGGTTTGTTTGATGGCACTAAGTTTGAATTTACTCCTTTAAATTCTTTTTAAATCAATTACATATTTATTTGCAATATATATCATAATATTTATATCTTTGCCGAAAATTAAAATTTATATGATAAAGACAGAAATTGACATTGCAAAATTAGAAGCAGCAGCAAGTAGAATGAGGGCAATCGCACATCCAATGAGAATTGCTATTATTGAATTATTGGATACCAATGAAAAAATGAATGTTACTGAAATTTATGAAAGATTAAATATAGAACAAGCAGCAGCATCGCATCATTTGAACATATTAAAAAACAAAGGTCTTTTAAATTCTAAAAGAGATGGCAAAAACACCATTTATTCCATTAAAATGGTTGCTTTGAGCAAAATAATCGATTGTATCAACAATTGCACTTTATAATAATTATTTATTAAAATGTTTAGATACAGAAAAATAGTTTTAATTGCTATATTGTATTTTTTTGTTTCTCATATTAATATTGCAGCACAAAATAAATACGAAATTATTCCAGGCAAAGGCATTGGTAATATTAGTATTGGCAAATGCAAAGACAGTGTTTTATACATTATTAATTCAAAATATACTGAAAAAACATTTAAAGAAGAGAAAGAAAGTTTTGTAAATGCAGATTTAACATATCTTCCTGCTTTTATTTTAGGCTTTGATAAAGTTATTGTTTTTGACGATTTTCCTATTTATCAGGTTTATAAAGCATATTTTAAACAAGATTCGCTTAATTGCATTGTGCTAACAAGCTATGGTTTTAATAGTGACAAAGCAATTGCTAAGTATAAAACCAAAAATCATATTGGCTTTTTAAGTGCTAAAAGCAAAGTTATTAAAGCATTTGGAGAACCAGAAAAAACCGTTGAATTAAAAGATAATGAAATTGATTTTATTTATTGGAGTAAAGGCATAGAATTTGTGCTTGAAGATGACCAAGTAGTGGTGATTAATATTTTTAAACCCATTGATAATTCAGTTAAATAACTTAAATATTCACTTAAAACATTACATTATGAAAACATTTAAAATTATTCTTTTTACAACAGTAATGCTGTTAGTTATTGTTGCGTTTGCTACTAATGGATTTAGTTCAGAAAAGAACAGTAGTTATTCTAGTAAAACCACAATTTTCCCTGATAGCGTGAAGACAATACTTGAAAACTCTTGTTTTGCTTGTCATTCCAATATTGCATCAAATGGTTTTGCTAAATCAGCCTTAAATTTTGACAAATGGGATACTTACAAAGAAAAAGACCAAGAAAAATATAAAACCAAAATTTGCAATAAAATTACAGCTGACAAAATGCCACCATCGGGTTATATTAATAAAAATCCCCAAGCAAAGCTCTCAGAGGTGCAAAAAACAACTATATGTGATTGGACAAAACCAATTCAAAAATAGCGAAACGAACTTTTAAATATAACGAGGCTTGCTTTTCTTGCCTCGTTTTTTATTGAGTCAAATATAAAAAACTGATGAATAGCAAAGCAATACTCTCTTTTTTAGAACAACTAACTCAAAATAATAATAAAGAGTGGTTTCAAGAAAACAAAGCAACTTATGAAAAGCTAAGGCAAGAATTTATTGATTTTATTAATAAATTAATACCTGCCATTGCTGAGTTTGATAATAACATTAAACATATTTCAGCCAAAGATTGCTTGTTTCGTATTTATCGAGATGTTCGTTTCTCTAAAGATAAAACTCCTTATAAAAATAATTTTGGTGCATACATTGCCGCCAATGGTAAGAATAGTAGAAGTGCTGGATATTATTTTCATATAGAACCAGCGGGTTCTATGTTGGCTGGTGGCATTTATTTACCTCCTCCAGATGTTTTAAAACTTGTTAGAAGCGAAATTTATTATAATATGGTAGCGTATAAGAAAATTATTAATGATAAGCTTTTTCTAAAACAATTTGGAAGTGTGGAGGGCGAAAAACTAGTTCATGCACCAAAAGATTTTCCAAAAGATTTTGCTGACATTGATATACTAAAGTACAAAAGTTATACAATTATTCACAAACTATCAAATATACAAGTGCTTTCGACAAATCTTTTTGAAGAAACCATTAACATTTTTAAAGCAATGCATCCAATTAATTCGTTTTTTAACAAAGCATTAGAAAAGTGTTTAAATTAAAATGAAAAAGAAGGCATTACATAAGCTAATTAAAGGTAAAGTTCGAAAAGACTATAAAGAACAAGGCGGCTACGATGGTCGCTTTGCCGAAAAAGTGGTCCCTAATAAAAAAAGAAAATATAACCGACGAAAAGGGAAAAAAGTAAATGAGGAATAATCGTCTTTTTAGCTGAAAATAAAATATTTAAAAGTTTTTTTGATTTGGTGAATCATTATTTATACATTTGAATATTTATTTGCTTAAACAAATCTTATGTCAAGAATAGTTAATCTTTCCGAAGCCGCCTCTATAGCATTACACAGCATGATTATTGTAGCTCGTTCAAAACGAATGATTAATTTGAACGAAATTGCTGAAATGATGGGTACATCTAAAAATCATCTAGCCAAAATCACGCAAATATTAGTAAAACGAAATTTTTTAAAATCTACACGTGGTCCTTCAGGTGGTTTTGTGCTTAAAAAAACAGCCGATAAAATCAGTTTGCTCGAAATATTTGAATGTATAGAAGGTAGTATCGAAAATGAAGGTTGTCCCTTAGACAAACAGATATGCCCATTTGGAAAATGTTTGATGGGCAATATTTTTCATAAAGTAACTGATGAAGTAAAAGACTATATGAGAACTCAAACGCTTAAAGACTATATAGAAACTGGCTTTAATCAAAATTTAAAAAAATGATTGCGCTACGCAATTAAATTTAACTCTTTAACTCTTACTTTTTGTGGATTTTGCTTGTTAATAATATAATTATTATACAATAAATGTATCAAACCATCTGATAATCCTATTTTGGGAACATAAACAAAATCAATTTTAGTCCATTTCATTATAGAAAGGAATATTTGAGCAGCTGGAACAATTACATCTGCTCTATCGGGGCGCATACCTAAGTCTTCAATTCGTTTTGCAATAGTAAGCTTTCGTATTTGATCATATCCATTTTGCAAATCTTTGAAAGTAACAATATCATTAGGTTTTGTGCCATATAACTTATTAATTTTATTGATATTACCACCTGAACCAATGCAATAAATTTTGCCAAAGTCGGTTTTGAAATCTTTTAACCATTTTTTTAAGTTATCCCATTCCACTATATTGGTATTGTGATTAAGCATTCGTAAAGTTCCAATCTTGAATGAATTTGAAGCAATGATATGGTGCTGTTTTGAAACTATAGAGATTTCGGTACTTCCGCCACCCACATCAATATACATTGAAATGTTGTAGTTGTTATCAATTAAAATATTATTGGTTGCACTAACAATTCTAGCTTCTTCAAGTCCGCTAATTACTTCTAATTCAATTCCTGCCTCGGTTTTGACTCTTTCAATAATTTCGGAACTATTTTTGGCTTCACGCATGGCAGCAGTGGCGCATGCAATATAGCTTAATGGCTGGTAAACTTCAATGAGGAGTTTAAAAGCTTTTAACGTTTTTAGTAAATTGCTAATTCTTTCTTCAGAAATTTTTCCAATTTTAAAAGCATCTTCACCAAGGCGGAGAGGAATACGTACCAACGAAGCTTTTTCAGCAATAACAGCACCTTCGTGTTCATAAACATTCGCAAAATATAATCTCCCAGCGTTGGAACCTATGTCTATGGCAGCAAATAACATTTTTAAGTGGTTAATTCTTTAAAATAATTGTAAATGTCTATTTGAGAACGGACTACTATTGATGAATCCGTTTTTTTATATTCATTATGGTTATCTGCCGTAATTATTCTTGCTTTGGTGTTGTCGTTCAATTGAATTTCGAGCATTTTAAGTAATTCCTTTTTTATATCTACGTCGTTGATGGGGCAACCAACTTCTATCCGGTAATCAAAGTTGCGCGACATCCAATCGGCAGAGGATATATACATATTTTCTTTACCATTATTGTAAAAATAAAACAGTCTTGAGTGTTCCAGAAATTTGTCCACAATGCTTATTACTCTTATGTTCTCGCTTAATCCTTTAACATGTGGCTTAAGTACACATATCCCTCTGATGATTAATCGAATTTTAACACCTGCATTACTTGCTTGATATAGTTTTTTTATAATTGCTTGGTCAACTAAATTGTTAAGTTTGATAATAATTCTTGCTTTTTTGCCTGCTTTAGCATTGACCATTTCATTATTTATCATTCTAATAAAGAAGTTGCGTTGCGAAAATGGAGATACAATAAGTGTGTTGAAGCGAACCGGTTTGTATTTTGTTTCAAACATTTCAAATACTTTTTCTGCTTCAACACCTATTTTTTCATTTGCAGTAAGCAAAGAGTCGTCTGCATATATTTTTGCAGTGTCTTCATTGAAGTTTCCTGTTGCAATGTTTGTGTAATAACTTATTTTATTGCCTTCTTTGCGTTTAATTAGTAATAATTTGCAATGAACTTTGAGCTTTGGAATGCCTTGAATGATATTTACTCCTTCTTCCTGTAGTTTTTCTGACCAAAATAAGTTTGCTTTTTCATCAAAACGTGCTTGTAACTCAAGATAAACAGTAACTAATTTTCCATTTCGTGCAGCATTGATGAGCGAATTGATGACATTTGAGTTACGTGCCAAACGATAAAAGGTCATTTTAATTGATTTAACATACGGGTCAATAGAAGCCTCGCGAAGCAAATCAATAATATATTGAAATGAATGATAAGGGTAATGCAACATAATGTCTTTTTGCCTAATAGCAGCGAAAATACTTTTTGCATTGACAAGTGATTTATGGGGTAGGGGTGGAGTAGCGGAAAACTCAAGTTCTTTGGAACCAAGATTTGGAAAGCTCATAAAATCCTTGAAATTATGATACCTATCTCCTGCAATCGGAATATCTTTAGAGGATATATTAAATTTTTTTGATAATATCTTTAATAAATCAATAGGTATATCTTTGTCGTAGATAAAACGCACAGGTCGTCCTAGTTTTCGTTGTTTCAATCCTTCAGAAATTAGTTCAATGTAGCTTTTAGAAACATCATTGTCAAGGTCGAGTTCAGCATCGCGGGTAAATTTGATGGTATAGGCAGAATAGGTGTCGTAATCAAACATCAGAAAAATATCCTCTAAACAATACCTAATCACATCATCTATCAGTATAATATATTTATTTTCTAAAATTCTAGGAAGCACAAGAAATCGCGAAACGCTGGAAGAAGGCACTTTCATCAATGCATAATTATCTTTGATGCTTCCATCCTTTTTTTTCATATGAACAGCAAGGTAAATGGCAGTATCTTTGAGCGAATCTGTATTGTTTAGATTGCTCATCATAATTGGGAAAAGATTGGGGCGTATTTTTTCGCGAAAGTATTTTTTTACGTAATCACCTTGAGTT
>MNXO01000044.1 GCA_001872995.1 Bacteroidetes bacterium CG2_30_32_10
ATAAGGCTTTTATGGGCTTCGTTGTTTTTAATAGAATAAGGAATCAGCGAAAATTCTTTTTGAAAGTTCTTTTTTAATGAGTTTTGAATATAGGCAGCAATTTCATTAATTTGTTCTTTAGTGAATAGGTCTGTTTTTGTTAGCAATATAATTATATGAGGGCAATGACGGTCAATTTCTTTTATTAAAGCAATATCATTGTCGGAAAGAGGACGCTCAGCACTGATAGCAATAATGGCAATGCCAATTTTAGTAAACCAATTTTCGGTAGTTTCGGTGTTGTGGCTAAATATACTACCGATACCAGGTGTATCAATTATTCGTATGTTTTTATACACTTCCAATTGTGGAAGTGCTATATCTACTACATATACTTGTTTAGTGTTTTCAGGGTTATGAAACTCGGTAATATAATTTTTAATATCATCAATATTAATTGTTTCCGTTCGACCATTGAGAAAATTAATTTTAGCGGTTTCTTTTTCAGCAAACAGAAGTCGGGTTATCACTGATGTAACTGGGGTTACACCAAAAGGCATAACAGATATGCCAAATAAGCTATTTATAAAAGAACTTTTACCAGCCTTAAACTGTCCTAATATGGCAATATCAATATATTTTTCTTGCAATATGCTTTCAATAGAGGCAATTGCATGTTCTAAAGAATCGAAATGATTATCGAAACAAATTTTTTTTAAATGGTTAATCGCTATTTGCATCTCAAATAAGTTCGGTTAGTTTTAGAAGATTTTCAATATCGGCATCAAATTCAAGGGCATATTCGGGAGGAAATTCTCCGCGACTTTTTAATTTTGAGGATTTTGTATCGCATAAAATTTCCCACATTTTTGACTTGCGTGAATTAATTATCTGTCCTAAATCATAGCTTGTGGGTTCAAGATTGTATTTATCAGCCATATAGCGGACTTTAGTTTTAATTTCTTCAATAATAGTGGCGTAATGCTGCAAATCAACTGTTTCATCTAAATCGGTAATGGTTGACATTATTTTTTGGTGGTAATGCAGCAATTCGTTTTCGAGTTCAATGGTAAGTTTTTCGATTAAAAACATAGCAGAAAAGATGGCTCTTTTGTGATTGTCAGAAAGTCCTATTTTTTCCATACGTTAGTTTCTTAAAGTTGCCTTAATCCTTAATGGTTTAGCAATTATATCAAGAGCATCATTAATGTTTTTGCAAATAATATCTGCATTTAAAAGCGTTTTGGCGGAGGCTCCTTCTTCTTGAATAAGCACAATTGCGAGTGCAGCATTTTTTAACATCAACAAATCATTTAAGCCATTACCAATGGCAATTACTTTATCAATACCCAATTTTTCAATGTATTTTAATTTTTGTTCCTGATGGCTTTGCCCCACCAGTATGGAGCATTGACAATTGATTTCTTTTGTATTTTCTTTTACTTTGCCAAATGTATCGGCAGTAATTATATGAATTGTTAGGTTTGAAGCCAAATTGTTTAATTGTTCTTTAACGCCAACCATCAAATTGCCATCAATGGCTAAGGTGCCGTTATAATCGAGGACAAGGTGTTCTGCTTCTATTGTTTTACCGCCGGGTATTTCAATTTTTATCATATACGTTTGTCAAGTAAATTCATAATTTTTTCATTTTCAATAATTGTCATGCCCAGTCGCATATCGCTAACGCCTTGCAATAAATGATAAGTAAAAACTGGAGCGCCTTCTTTTATTTCCGATTCAAAACAAAAGCTTCTGGCATTCGGAAATTGGCTGATTTTATCCCAGATTTCCCACAGATGCGAAGAAAGCATAAAAACACTATTATCCCATTTTACCAAACTCGAAATGACCATTGCTGAAGCATCATAGGCATCTTTGAGGTTAGTGCCATTGAATAGTTCGTCAATCATAGAAAAGACATTTTCTCCATTTTTCAAATATTCGGCAAGTTGCTTTACTCTTTTTACCTCACTAAAAAAGTAACTATATCCATTTAATACATTGTCAGGGATGTTGATGCTGGTGAATAATCTTTGAAAGTATTTTAAACGAAGCGATTTTGCCGGAACACCCATCCCCAAATGTGCCAGATAAACAGAAATTCCAATTGCTTTTAAAAAAGTGGTTTTACCTGCCATGTTTGGACCTGTCAGGAAAATAAAATTAGAATCTTTGTTTATTTCAACCTGATATGGGATAGCATTTGGAATTAAAGGGTGGTATAATTCCTCCGCTTTAAAAGAGCAGTTGGTATCATCCGTAAATACAGGGAAATGAAAATGGTTTTCGTTGCATGTTTTAGCCATTGCTAATAAAACATCTATTTCGTAATAACCATTAATAATATTTTTAAGGCTAATCTTCAATTCGGTAAGCAAAATTTTATCGGATTTCAGCACCTCAAAAAAATAAAGCCCCTTTTTATTAAAAATTGAAAGGATATTCTGAAAAAGTTGATTATTAACCACAAATGAAATTTCATGGGCGATTTTTCTTAAAAAATCAGGTAATTCGTCTTTTCCTATTGCTTTAAAAAAATCCTGAAAAACAAAAACGAAACGTATAACTTCCCTAATACTACTCTTTATTTCCCTATAAGCTTGTATATCTTTGAAATAAAATTGCAAACACTCGAAATATTCATCGTTTTTAATAGTTTCGATGTTAGAAGAAAAATAAACCTCCAACAGCTTCATTTGCTGGTTGGAGTATGGTAATAAATAACTATGGAAATTATTGGCAAAAAACCCTATGGTATCCTGTTGTATTTTTAAATTTTCAATAGTTTCAGGAGGATGAAGCAATTTTTCACGAAGCCTGTATTTGCCTCCGGATGTTTTTGTTTTGTTTATAATATCAAAAACAGACCAACCTGCCTCATCCGCCTTGAAAATATCTAAATCTGACAATGTTTGTTTGTCAATAAACATTAATATTATTTGTTTTTAAAAGCCTTAACACCTGCATACTTAGCAGCAGCTCCTAATTGTTTTTCGATGCGCATCAATTGGTTAAATTTTTCAACGCGTTCGCTGCGACAACCGCTGCCTGTTTTTAAATGACCTGCATTAACGGCAACCGTGAGGTCGGCAATAAAACTATCGGCAGTTTCGCCACTTCTGTGCGAAACAAAACAATTATAATTATTGCGGTAAGCAAGTTCAATGGTTTCTAAGGTTTCTGAAACGGTACCAATTTGGTTAAGTTTTATCAGCACGCTATTGGCAACTTTTTTCTCAATGCCTTTGGCAAGAATGGCTTTGTTGGTGCAAAAAAGGTCATCTCCTACTATTTCAATTTTATTGCCAATGGCATTGGTAAGGTTTTTCCATCCGTCCCAATCGTTTTCAGCCAATCCATCTTCTAGTAGTACAATTGGATATTGTCTGACCCAATTTTCCCAAAGTTTAACCATATCATCGCTGCTGACTAATTTCTGGGTGCTTTTAAAGAATTTGTATTTTCCGTCTTCCCACATTTCGCTTGCGGCAGGGTCGAGACAAATACTTACGTCATCACCTGGTTTATATCCAGCTTTCACAATACCATTCAAAATCATTTCTACAGCTTCTTCATTTGATTTTAAATCGGGAGCAAAACCGCCTTCGTCACCCACACCGGTGCTTAATCCTTTTGATTTTAAAACTGATTTTAAGGCATGAAAAACTTCTTCGCCCATTCTAATCGCTTCAGTAAAAGAAGGAGCGTTGTGTGGAGCTATCATAAATTCTTGAAAATCGACATTATTGTCTGCATGGCTACCTCCATTAATTACATTCATACAAGGAACAGGTAATAAATGTGCATTGGTACCTCCCAAATATTGATATAAAGGAATTTGCATACTGAGTGAACGGGCACGGGCAAAAGCCATAGAAACTCCAAGTATTGCATTAGCACCAAGTTTCGATTTATTAGCGGTTTCATCAAGCCCAATTAAAAAATAATCTAATTCGCGTTGCGAACCGAAACATTTGTTTTCGATTTCTTTTGCAATAATGGTGTTTACATTGGCAACGGCTTTTAAAACACCTTTTCCATTATAACGTTTTTTATCACCATCGCGCAATTCGCAGGCTTCGCGTTCGCCAGTTGAGGCACCACTTGGCACCATTGCATTGGTTTTGGTTCCGTCTTCTAATGTTATATTAACTTCAACGGTAGGATTGCCACGAGAATCCAAAATTTCTAAGGATGTTACTTTTTTAATTTTCATAGTTTTTTTTGAATTTAATTTATTAGACTTTGACTTCAAATATAGTAAATAAACCTTAAATATAAGCTAAGCATTAAAAATTTGTAAATTGCCAAAGCTTAAAATGTAAAGATTATAAGGAATTTAGCTTGAAAAAAAAAATGATGTCTGAATAAGGTTGACCAAATTTTAAAATTAAGACATTATTACATAATCAAATCATTTTTTCTTTAGGTCGTCTCTATTGCAGCTATATAAGATTGAAAGATAAAAACTTTGCGGAACTTGTTGTTTACATAGCGAAACTTGGTGTTTAAACTTTTTCAATGAGTAATTTACAATAAACAATTATCGAATTTCCAAATTAGCTAATCATCGTTTACCTATGAATCTGTTTACTCGTCAACTCGTTGTCGTGTTTAATTGCTCATAGTTTATGATGATATTATTAAAATCAACGCATTATACATTAAAATAGAAAAAAATAATGGCATAAATGAAAGTAGCCAATAGAATTCCTCTTCCGGTGTAGTCGAATTTCATTTTCAACATGTAAAATCGGAATACCAAAACATTCATAAATATACACACCAAATGCAAGGTAGAGTCTTTTATATAAGCCACCCCTTGATTGGTGTTTGCTAAATATTTGTTGATATAATATAATATTAGAAAGCTAAATGCTGGTGTTAAAACGCCCAATGCTATTCCAAGAAGCCAAGTATCTTTTTTTAAAAATTTAAACATCGAATTTCCAATTATTAATTAAATGAATAGTATTATAAGAAGTAAGGTCTATTTGCGTAGGGACAATGGTAACAAATCCATTTTCTAATGCCCATTCGTCGGTATCTTCAGCATTTTCATTGTTTTTAAGATACCCAGTAAGCCAATAGTAATTTTGGTTATGTGGGTCGAGACGTTCATCAAACTCTTCTATCCAAACGGCTTTGGCTTGTCGGCAAACTTTAATGCCTTTTATTTGCTCTTTTGGTAGAACAGGAAAATTGACATTTAAACAAACGCCATCGGGCAAGCCATTTTTAATTACGTTTTCTGTAATTGTTTTAATAAAATCGGGGCAAGCAGAAAAATCAGCATCTAAAGAATAATCTAACAAAGAAAATCCTATAGCGGGTATGCCCTCAATAGCTCCTTCTATGGCAGCAGCCATGGTGCCAGAATATATGACACTGATGGTAGAATTAGAACCATGGTTAATTCCCGAAACAATCAAATCGGGACGATGTGGAAGCACTTTGTGCATAGCAAGTTTTACACAATCGACCGGAGTGCCATTGCATTTATATTCTACAATTTCTTTATCAATACTAATCTTTGTTATTCGCAAAGGCTCGTTAATGGTGATGGCATGACCCATACCCGATTGGGGTTTATCGGGTGCCATTACATATACTTCACCTAACTGCTTCATTGTATTTATTAAACAACGAATGCCAGGAGCTGCTATTCCATCATCGTTTACTACCAATATAACGGGTTTTTCCATTTTTTACTGTAATTATTCTGCTATAATTTGCTGCAAATTTACAATATTAACTCAAATGTTTGGCTGCAAAATTAAAAACGTAATCAAATGCTTTGTTTACTTCATTTTTAATTTTATCGTTAAAAGGAAAAGGAGCTTCATGGCGGTAGTTGAATGGGAAATCCATTATTTTAACTGAAATAGCTCGTTTTCTATCTTCTCCTTTTAAAAAATTGACAACTTCATAAGCCGGAACAACCGTGTCTTTCTTTAAAACCAACGCAGCAATATTAGATTTTAATACATCAAGGCGGATGTTGCGATTTTCCTTCATTTTATGATAATCGAGCATTGATTTAAAATAGTAACTTGCAGAATTGACTTGCTGAAAATAAGTAGAAAGCTTGTGGTCTCTTGCTAATTCCTTTTCGAGATGCTCTATAAAATAAGCATACAAAGCAATATTGGCTTCGCTATCTAAAATATATTTTGAAACAGGCAGCATACGGTTAAACGTAGCCCCACCACAAAAAATAAATAGTTTTGTCTTAGAAAACCAATTGTTTTCGTTGGTAAATAAAATTATTTCTGCAAGCATAGAACCAACCGAATAAGAAAAGATATTAATAGAGGCATCTTTGTCTAAATGGGCACATTTGCCATTTCTTATTAATTTAAATAATTGAATGAAGTCGCAATAAGATTCTAAACCCGACCAAAAGAAATGTTGTGGATTGTATTGCAATCTTGTGCTAATTGCTGCGTTAGCAAAAGACGAATCTACAATGTTAGGAAACATTTTTTTTCGCTCATCTGATACTTTATTCATTATTTTTTGGTCGCTCCACGCTGCGGGAGTCCTATTCATGTGGAAAGCAATAGGGAATAATACCACCGCACTGTCGGTTTGCTCTACCAATCGCTTAGCCCAAGGTAAATATTTAGTCCAATCCTTTTCATTTAAACCATGAAAGAGCACTATTATCTTTTTAGACTTAGCTGCTTTTGAATTTGTGAATATGGTATATTGGTATGATTTGTTTTCTACAATATCTCCATCGTCTATATCAATTATTTGATGCTGATATGGCGTATTTAATTGGCTTAATAAAAAATTGCCATCATTATCTTTGCTAAAGTCATCTATTTGGGGTAAAAACTCATCGTTTTCTGAAATAAATGCTTGATTGTAAATATTTATTCCATTTTCTAAAACAATATGCTTATCGTTAATATTAAAACGATTTTTTAAAAGCCAGTAATCCTCATAATAGCTCATAATTATAAGTTTTTTGAATGCTAAACAAAATTAATATTTATTTGCAAAAGATGAAAACATTAAATTAGATATCTCTTCCACCCGAAAACTCTTTTAGGTGTTAACTTTTTCAACAGTTCACTGGTCAACAAAACATATTCTACGATGATTTCATCAATAAAAATCCAAGAAGGATTTCCTGCCCCAAGATGCCAGCTAGGGATAATCCCATATCCTTTTGCTTTTACGCGAATGTATCTAGCTTTAGTATCACAAAGGCTTGTATAATCTTTGATAATGGAGTTGTAATCACTATTAGAAATATCATTTTTAATGCTTGCAACAACATTAAAGTTGACATTGTCATCAGAAACAGAATATTCAATAAGAGTAGGCATCCAAATCCAAGAACCTATGTCTTGCAAAAATCCGGCTGAGATTTTATGAATGCTCTCCATCTTTCCAAGGTCAACAATTGCTTCAAAATCTTTACCATTGTAGCCCTGCCAAGCGCCAAGACGAAAATTCTTACCTCCTCTAATAAAATCAATTAATCCTTCTGGTCCTCCAGCAGTATATTGAGAATCGTAAGAAGTAAGTAGTTTAATACTTCTACCCTCTGGTATTTTTATATATTCACTACAAACGACAAAGCTTTTACCAAATCCTTTTTGGTAAGCCACTGCTTTTATATAAGAAGATTCTTTAATTTCCAATGGGTTTGAATAAATATTTTTAGTAGAATCAGGCTCAGAGCCATCGGTGGTATAATAAATCTTTGTATCAGGAATAATAGATTTAATTTCTATTTTTTGAGAAGTAAAAAAAGTTTTACTCTTTGCTATAAAATAAGGAACTGGAACAATTTGATGCTCCGAAATAATGGTTTTAGGGACATCTTCGTCCTTGTTTCCCCAATTTTTATTTGGTTTATAGCCCATAGTAAAAATTAGCTCTCCACCTTTCATTATATCGCTGTGAAGCAAGAAGCATTTGTTATAATTTTCCCCATTAAATGTGGCTGATTGAATATAAATATTTTTACTGGAAAGCTGATTGGCTTTAATAATCAATTTATTTCCATTTTCGAGATGAATGGTAACGGTCTTAAAAAGTGGAGAGCCGATAGCGTATTCTTCATTACCAGGGCAAACAGCATAAAAGCCCATTGCACTCATTACATACCAAGCCGACATTTGCCCACAATCTTCGTTTCCAAACAAACCATCTTCTTTTGTGTTGTACATTTCATCCATTATCTTTCTTACCAATAGTTGTGTTTTCCAAGGCATATTCACATAGTCATACAAATAGGTCATGTGATGGCTGGGTTCATTTCCGTGAGCGTATTGACCAATAAGACCAGTTATATCTGGTTGTTCTCGTCCAAATAATTGGTTGTTTGCAGCAAATAAATCATCTAATTTATTGGATAACATCTGTTTGCCTCCCATTAAATTAAATAACCCAGTTATATCTTGTGGAACATAAAAACTATATTGCCAAGCATTGGCTTCGGTGTAATTAGAATTTACTTCTACTGGTTCAAAAGGATTATACCAAGCACCATTAAATTTTGCACGCATAAATCCTGTAGTAGAATCGTATAAGTTTTTATAATACTGTGCTCGTTGGATATATGTTAAGTAATCATTCATTTTCCCAAGTTTTAACGCCATTTGTGCAATACACCAATCGTCATAAGCATATTCTAAAGTTCTTGAAACAGATTCTGATTCTATATCGGAAATAATAAATCCATTTTTTTTATAGCAAGCTAAACCATATTTATCAAGTTCTGCACTATACTTCATTGCTTCTAATGCTTTTAAAGCATCAAAACCAGTAATACCTTTAATAAAAGCATCAGCAATAACAGATATCGCATGATAACCAATCATACAATTAGTTTCATTACCTGATAATTCCCATACTGGAAGTATTCCACCATAGCTATATTGGTTGATAAATGTATTAATAAAATCGCTGGTTCTTTTTTGGTCAATAATTGTAAAGAGTGGATGCTCTGCACGGTAAGTATCCCATAAAGAAAAGACAGTATAATAGTCAAAACCTTTGGCTTGATGTATTTTTAAATCAGTTCCACGAAATTGACCATCAACATCCGAATATATATTAGGATTAAGCATGGCATGGTACAAAGACGTGTAAAAAACAGTAGTTTGTTCTTTACTTCCGCCATCAACTTCAATTTTACTTAATTCTTTATTCCATTCTGCTTTTGCATTGGATTTAATTTGTTCAAAGTTCCATTCCGAAATCTCAGTATCAAGGTTTTTATATGCTCCATCAGTGCTAACAGCCGATATACCTATTTTAGCATAAACAACTTCATTTTTTTTAGTTTTAAAAGTAAAATATGCTTTTACATTTTTTCCTTCTCCCTTTTTAATATAATTTTTAATACTATCATTTAATGCAATACCATAACTATCAAACGGTTTTGAAAATTTAACTACGAAATATACATATTGGTCAGCAGCCCAAGCTTTAGAACGCCGCATTCCTTTTATTTCGTTATTATTTACAACTTCAATGTACGAATCAATAACTTCGTCGCGGTGTTGCAGGTCGATGATAATGCCTGCATTTTTGTTTTCAGAAAATGTATATTTATGAAACCCAGCCCTTTTGGTAGCTGTTAATTCTACTTTAACCTGATACTTATCTAAGAACACACTGTAGTATCCTGGCGATGCGGTTTCGGTTTTATGATTGAAAGAAGAAGCACATTCCGTATTTTTCAGATTTATTGTTCCAACAAAAGGCATTAATAGAATGTCTCCATAATCAGAACATCCAGTTCCACTAAGATGTGTGTGTGAAAAACCATATATAATACTATCGGAATAGTGGTATGCCGAGCAACCGTCCCATCCAGTAAGTCGCGTATCTGGACTTAACTGCACCATTCCAAAAGGAACAGCAGCACCAGGATATGTATGACCATGACCGCCAGTTCCAATAAATGGGTTTACATATTCAGTATAATCAATTATTTGAGCATATAAATGTACGCTTGCAGTTACTATTATTAAGAATAAAATAAGTTTTAATTTTTTCATTGTTATTAAATTTCGTTAATAAAAGTAATAAATATTTTATTTCCCAATTTATAATTGCTGAAATCTAAAAAAATTTTCACAAAACTATGTAAATCTTGGCTTTTTTATAGAATTCACATTAAAAAACTCACTACCAAGCTGCAAAAAAATAAATATCACGGCAAATTGGAAAAATATAAAGAAAAACAGCCAACATTAATGTCGCCATTTTTAAATATTCGGAAAGAAATATCAGCTTACTGATAAGTGTGATTTTATTAGGAACAAAAAGAAGAATGTTGCTATTTAGTAATAATTACGCCATTATTATAATTTTCAATTTTTTCAAGAGTTCCATCTACTTTGAAATAGGTTACTTTACCTTGCAATTTATCGTTTAGATAGGTACCTGTTCGTTTTATTTTTTGTCCAACAAGCACTTCAACTGTTTCATCGGGATAACCATCTATACCCTTTTTAAATTCTTGTTTCCATTCACCAACATCGTAGTATTCAGTAAAAGCATCATTTAGTTTGCCATTTTTATAATTAATCTTTTGTTTGGGCAGCTTACTGGGATAATAATCAGTAAATTCGCCATTCACCCTAATGGTTTTCTTTAATTTTCCATTTTCATAAGTTTCTTTAATATTTATAGTCCCGTTATCCATATAAATTAACCATTCGCCATTTTTTAAGGACTTGTTATAAGAGCCAGTTTCTAAAATCAAGCCAGTTGAGTTATAAAAAGTTGTTTTACCATCCATTTCGCCATTAACATAAGTAGCTTCTGTCTTTGTTTTGCCATCTTCAAAGAATGCTTTATAAAGCCCATTCATTAAATTGTTTTGATACCAAAAGTTTTCATATATTTTGCCACTTAAATAATATGTTTTCCATGAACCTGTTTTAATACCTTTGTTATATGATTCTTCAGCAATCAGAATGCTATTAGTGCTATATAATTTCCATAAACTATCTTTTTCTTGATTGTAAAAATTACCAATACTAAGTATTTTCCCGTTTTCGTAATATTGCGTAGTTTTTGCTTTAACCCCTTTCTCTGAAAACACAGAAATAGCTTGTAACTTAGATTGCTCATAATATAATTTAAATTGACCAATTTGATAATTGTCTTTAAAGGTTCCTTCGTATTTAATAGTATTATTAGGATAATACTTTCTCCAAACACCCTGTTTAAAGCCTTTTTTATCGATTCTATTAATAGTATCTTTTTTAAATTTATCAATTTCGAAGGTTTGCGACTTAACTGTTATGGAAACAATTAAAATTAAAAGTAATGTGATAATAGTACGGTTCAT
>MNXO01000090.1 GCA_001872995.1 Bacteroidetes bacterium CG2_30_32_10
AAACTATTCACCAAAAAGGAAACAACCTATTTACTTCAATAAAACCTTTCTGTAATCAAGATATACAAAAATATCTTCCTCCAGATACTTCAAAATTATTCAATATTGTAAAAAAAACAAAAAGCGACACTTCAAAAGAAAAAGCAAACAGAATAAATATTGCTCCATCTTTCTATTTGACAAGTGGATATGATTTAAGCAAAAAAAGAAGCAATCTAGAAACAGGAATTGGCTTAGATTTTAGTGTTTTATTGGGGCAAAAATTTGCAATTCAAACTGATTACATTAGCTCTAATTCAAGTTATAACAGTTATTTGGATAGCATTATTAATGAAAAACGCATTATTCCTAATAATAATTATGCTTACGGAACAAAATTAGGTTGGTGTACAAGAGACTTAAACTTTAATGTATCCTATAACCTTACAAAATACTTCAATATTCAAGCAGGAAAGGGAAAAAACTTCTTTGGGGAAGGTTATCACTCCTTATTACTTTCTGACAATGCTGCTAGCTATCCAATGTTTAAAATTACTACTACCATTTGGAAAATTAAATATGTGAATCTTTATACAAAATTCAGCGATATCAGCGATTCTAAAGGAGATGTTTCAAAGTATAAAGGCAAATATTCTGCAATGCACTATCTAAGTATTAATATTACTAAGAGAATTAATTTTTCATTTTTTGAATCTATTATATGGCAAGCAAAAGATAGTAATAACACAAGGGAATTTGATGTAAATTACTTAAATCCCGTTGTATTTTATCGTCCAACAGAATTTTCTCTAGGTTCTCCTGACAATGTGTTAATGGGTTTTAATATTAGTTACCTATTTGCAAAAAATCAACAGCTATATGCTCAAGTATTATTAGATGAATTTAGCTTAAAACATATTAGAAATCAAGATGGATGGTGGGCAAACAAGCAGGCATATCAATTAGGTTTAAAGTCCTTCGATGTTTTCCGAATTTCTAATCTCACGTTTCAATATGAATATAATTATATACGACCATATACATACTCGCATGTTTCAGCCACACAGAATTATGGACATTACAATCAAGCTATTGCCCATCCACTGGGAGCAAATCTTAAAGAATCAGTTACTTTTCTTAGATACCAATACAAACATATTTACTTTGAAACCCAATTTTCATATATTATAATGGGAATCGACACGGGAAACGTTAATTATGGTGGCAATATTTATTTGTCATATATATCTTATCCTAAAGAATATAATAATTACGTTGGTCAGGGAGTTAAAAAAACCATTGTTTTAAAAGAATTAAAAGTTTATTATCTGCTATTCCCTCAAAAAAACTGGAACTTGTATCTATCAATTTCAAATTTGTCTTTAGAAGATTACTTAAAAAAAGAAAACACAACATTTATTTCAATAGGTATTAGTAGTTTTATGAAAAAAACTTTTCTTGGAATATTCTAACTAAATTTTTTTACAAACGAAAGTGAAATTAATTTCATAGTTATTAAACCAGTTTGAATTATCCAATAAATCAAAGAACTTTTTTTATATTTGTTGCTTCAAATGCTCGAACTGAATGAAATTAATTTAATTCTTTTTTATGGCTCTTCTTCAAAAAGAAAAACTGTTTTCAAAGAAATGGTTTTTATCTTATAGTCTCATAGTAATTGGCTCATTTATCCTTGCTACAGGTTTTGTTTTTTTTATCACACCATATAAAATAGTTCCTGGAGGAGTATATGGTATTGCAATTGTAATACACTACTTGACAAAAGGTGTTTTTGCTTTCGCTACAGATGGTTTACCAATTGGTGTTATGGGTTTAATTATGAATATTCCTTTAACAATAATAGGAATAAAGATTTTAGGTCCAAAATTTGGCATAAAAACAATAGTAGGCTTCATATTAACCTCAGTGTTCATCGATTTTATTACCTTTTTCTGGGGTGATGTGCCTTTGGTAGCAAATGATGCTTTGCTTTCATCAATTTTTGGGGGAGTTTTAATTGGATTTGGATTAGGTTTGATTTTTAAATCAAAGGCAACCTCAGGGGGTTCTGATATAATAGCAATGATAATTGCAAAATATACCCGTATGCCTCTTGGACAGCTTATGATATTTGTCGACTCTGTTATTGTTCTCGTTGCCCTGATTGCTTTTCAAGACTGGAAAATACCATTGTATTCATGGATAGTGATTTTTATTACTGGAAAAGTGATAGATATGGTTTTAGAAGGCATTAGTTATGACAAAACACTTTTTATTGTTTCCGATAAATTTGAAGAAATTCGTGATAGAATTATCAATGATTTAAATAGAGGAGGAACTTATATACCAGGGAAAGGAATGTACAACGGTGCAGAAAAAACTATAATTTTTACAGTTGTTAATCGGCGCGAAATGGCTCTATTAGAAGAATTTATTAGTGAAATTGACCCCGATGCCTTTGTTACGGTTATTGAAGCAAATGAAATACTTGGCATGGGCTTCAAATCGTTAAACGAAAAAATTAGTTCATAGAATTACAATCAAAATAGATATTAATTAAATTAATAATTCCCAATATATGAAACCCCCAATATTAGAACCTATTGTTACATTGGAAACTGCCCAAAAACTTGGATTAATTCCCGATGAATTTGAAAAAATAATAATATTATTAGGAAGAATACCAAATTTTACTGAGCTAAGTATATATTCTGTAATGTGGTCTGAACATTGTTCATATAAAAATTCAATCATGTGGCTGAAAACACTCCCTAAAGACGGACCACATTTACTTGCAAAGGCAGGAGAAGAAAATGCTGGCTTGGTGGATATTGGAGATGGTATCGGTTGCTGTTTTAAAATTGAGTCTCATAATCATCCTTCAGCATTAGAGCCATATCAAGGAGCGGCAACTGGTGTTGGTGGTATAAATAGGGACATATTTACAATGGGAGCCCGCCCAATTGCTCAATTAAATTCTTTACGTTTTGGAAACATTCAATTAGCCCACACAAAATGGCTTTTAAAAGGTGTCGTAAAAGGTATTGGTGATTATGGCAATGCTTTTGGCGTTCCTGTTGTTGGAGGTGAAATCTATTTCGATGAATGTTATAATACCAACCCATTAGTAAATGCAATGTCTGTTGGTATTGTCAAATCTGGCAATACTGTGTCTGCAACCTCTTATGGTGAAGGTAATCCTGTTTTTATAGTAGGTTCTTCTACTGGAAAGGATGGTATTCATGGAGCCACTTTTGCTTCTGAAGAAATTTCTGAAGCCTCCTCTGAGAAAATTCCTGCAGTTCAAGTTGGAGACCCTTTTCAAGAAAAATTATTACTTGAAGCTTCTCTCGAGGTTGCTAAAACAACTGCAATTATTGGAATGCAAGATATGGGTGCTGCGGGAATTACATGCTCTACTTCCGAAATGTCAGCAAAGGGTGAACATGGAATGATTATTCATTTAGATAAAGTTCCATTACGACAACAAAATATGCTTCCTTTTGAAATATTACTTTCTGAATCACAGGAAAGAATGTTAATTGTTGTTAAAAAAGGTAGAGAAAAAGAAGTTCAAAGTATTTTTGACAAATGGGATTTAAACTGCGTCCAAATTGGGGAAGTAACAGCTGATAAACGTTTGAAATACTTTATGAACGGTGAGCTTGTTGCCGATGTTGATGCAGAATCATTGGTGCTTGGCGGTGGTGCACCTATTTATAAAAGAGAATATAAAGAACCAGCGTATTTTGCTAAAACCAAAAATTTTTCTATTGATAATATCAAACTACCAGCTAATTTAAAGGATGTATTCTATCATTTGGTAAGCCAACCAAGTATTTGTTCTAAAAAGTGGGTTATTGAACAATATGATACAATGGTTGGAACCAAGAATATGAGCACCAACAAACCATCAGATGCTGCAATAGTGAATATAAAAGGCACTGAAAAAGCAATTGTGCTTACAACTGATTGTAATTCTCATTATGTTTATGCTAATCCCGAAATAGGTTGTGAAATAGCAGTTGCTGAAGCTGCTAGAAATATTGTTTGTTCTGGTGGAGAACCATCTGCCATTACCAATTGCCTTAATTTTGGTAATCCGTATAATCCTGAAGTATATTGGCAATTTGTCGGAGCAATAAAAGGGATGAGCACTGCTTGTAGAAAGTTTAATACACCTGTTACTGGTGGCAATGTTAGTTTTTATAACCAAACAAACATTGATGGAAAGATTGAACCAATTTTCCCTACACCTGTTATTGGTATGTTAGGTATTATGCCGAATAAAAAATCGCAAACTACACTAAATTTTAAGAAAGAAGGAGATATTATTTTTCTTATAGGTAAATCAGAAAACGATATTTCTAGCTCTGAATATCTTTATTCATATCATAAAGTTCAATTATCACCTCCGCCATTTTTTGATATAAATGAAGAGTATGAAATACATGAAGCCATTAAACAACTTATTGCTCAAAATATTATTTCCTCTGCCCACGATGTTTCTGAAGGAGGATTGTTGGTTACCTTATTTGAATCGGCAATGTATAATGGATTTGGATTTGAAATAACCTCCGATAAATCTATTCGTAAAGATGCTTTCCTTTTTGGTGAGTCTCAAAGTAGAGTTATTGTGAGTGTTTCTCCTAAAAACAGAGAAAAACTTATTGAAACATTAATATTTTCTGAAACTAATTTTTCCGTTCTCGGCGAAATTAAAGGAAAAGAAATGATAATAGATAATGAATCGTTTGGTAATATTAATGACACTAAAAATATTTATGACAATGTTATTTCAAAGATTATCGAAAGTTAGTATTTCTAAATTATAAATTTTATTTCTTTCAAATCGCATTCTATTATAGTGTTATCTTTTCTCTCTAATAATAGCTTTCCATATTTATTAATTCCAACAACCTTAGCTATGATTGTCTTATAATTATATAGATAGTTTGCCCATACATTAAAATTGAGTAATACATTCAAGTATTCATTATCAATTATTGAGTATTTTAGAGATTTCAACTGTTCATACCTTGCTTCTATTTTGTTTAAAAGAATATTTAGGCAGTCGTCTATATTATATTGCTTATTTGACAATAACTTTAACGAAACTGGATTTGGTATTTCCTTGGAAAATTGAGTTTGATTAATATTAAGCCCAATTCCAATTACAACATTAACATATTTACCACCTAATATTGAATTTTCAATTAATATTCCAGCAATTTTTCGTTTGCCAACATAAATATCATTGGGCCATTTAATAAATAAATTATCAATTGAAAGTTCTCTTAGAAAATCAATTATAGCAAGTGAAACTGTCTTACTTAAAAAAAATTGTTTTTCAACGGGTAAAAAAATTGGTGAAAGTATAATACTAATCGTTAAATTTTTACCATCTTCGCTTTCCCATTTGTTTTTGGCTTGTCCTTTTCCTGAAGTTTGTTTTTTTGCAATAACTACCGTTCCTTCTTCTGCTTTATTCTCTTTTATTAATTGAGAAGCATAAATGTTAGTTGAGCTTATTACTGTTAAATAAATAATATTATTACCAATAGTTTTGGAAGTATTCAATTTTATTATTATTTGAATGAATATTTGTTGTAACAGACAATATTTTCTTTGCTTTTACGTATTTTAGTTCTTTGTTTATACTCTTTTTCAGCATATCCCAAAGAAATTAACAATACAGGTCTTTTATTTTTAGGAATTTCAAGAATCTGCTTTACTTTTCTTTCATTATACCAACCAAGCATGCAGGTTCCTAGACCCTCTTCTGCTGCTTGAAGACAAAAATGTTCTGCAGATATTCCAATATCAATAAGATTAAATTCTTTATTTTTTAGCCACCCTCCTATTTGTGATTTAAAATTTGGTCTTTCCGCAATTAAAACAATAATAACAGGAGCTTGTGGAACAAATTTATTAAAAGACATCAATTTATCAAAGGTTACATCTGCAATTTTATTTTTAATTTCAGGATTGTCAATAACAATATATTTCCATGGCTGGGCATTGCTTGCTGAAGGGGCTATTCTCGCTGCTTCTATGCAATTATCTATTTTTTCAGGTTCTACCAATTTATCAGTATACCTGCGAACACTTTGTCGTAAATTTGCTAATTCTATAAATTTCATGCTTATTTGATTTCTTTAATACTTTGATTATAGTCCATAATATACAGCACCACCAATCGAATCATTTGCTGCGCCTGTAACTGATTTTAAACAATTGATTTCTTTCTTTATACGAAGTATTCCCAATAGTGCAAAAACTAAAGCTTCTTTAAATTCAATAGTTTTAGAATCAGGTATAATTATTTGATGAGATGTAAGTGATGAAAGTCTTCGAATTAAAAATTCATTGTATGCTCCACCGCCTGTGATGAGTATTTTCTTGTTTTTAGTAAAATTTGTAGCTATGTTTAATTGAATAACAATATGTTCTGTAACGGTTCTTAATTTATTTTCAATACTTTCAGTATATTTCTCAATAATTGGAATAAATATATTATACAACCATTCTTTACCAAGTGATTTGGGAAATGTCTTTTTATAATATTCCAAATTATTTAATTCTGTTAACAAAGCATTATTAATAATACCTTGTTCAGCAATTTTACCAGAGCAATCAAAATTCATGTTTAATTTATTTGCCAGATAATTAAGAATAATATTTGTAGGGCAAATATCATAAGCCCTTCTCTCATTATTTAAATCAAAAGAAATGTTTGAAAACCCGCCTAAATTAAGGCAAAAATCATAATCATTAAATAAAATTTTATCACCTATTGGCACTAATGGAGCTCCCTGTCCACCTAATGCGACATCAAGAGTTCTGAAATCACAAACAACAATACCTTTTGTTTCTGCAGCTATGGATGCTCCATCGCCTATTTGACAAGTTATTTGCTTTTCTGTTTGATGGAAAATAGTATGACCATGAGATGCTACAAAATCAATCATTAAAAAATTATCATCTATAAATGCTTTTATCAATTTTCCTAAATAATGTCCATATTCTATATGTGTTTTAACAAAATTAAATGTGCTTTCCTTTTCTAAATTTGATAATTTGCTAATCCATTCTTCTGTATATTTATAAGTAACGGCCTTTTCAATACGGTAATGCCACTTATTGTCTAATTTAGAAAGCTTACAATAGGCAATATCAACACCATCTAAAGATGTCCCAGACATTACGCCTATAACATTATATTCTTCCATCACAAAAGTTTTAAAATATTTTCAAGTTTTATTCCCCTTGACCCTTTAACAAATAATGTTTTTCCCATTATTTTGTTTTTTTTAAGCCAGATAGCTAAGTCATCGGTACTTTTAAAAGTTGGTATTTCGCTATTATTATTAATTTTATTAAATATTTTCCCCACCAGAATTATTTTATCAAATTTTTTTTTATTTGCTAATTCTAAAATTTTCAAATGTTCTTTTTCGCTTTCATTCCCAAGTTCTAACATATCACCTAAAATAACTACTTTATTATCAAAAGCTATTGTAGCAAAATTATTTATAGACGCTTCCATACTCGAGGGATTAGCATTGTATGCATCCATAATAACCCTGTTTTGTTCAGTTTTAATTATCTGAGAACGATTATTTGTTGGTGTATAGGATTCGATAGCGTTGATAATAGAATTTTTATCAACACTAAAGTAATTTCCAATTGCAATAGCTGCTAAAATGTTTTCAAAATTGTAGCTCCCAACTAGTTTAGATTTTATTTTATCTAATTTATTGGTGTTTTTATTAATTAGTTCTACCTCTAAATAAGGATTGGCAGCAACAATATTAGCCGAGTAATTGTTATTAGAAGAATTACCATAAGTTATTCTCTTAGTGTTTTCAGAAAGGTTTGTTAAAATGGGATTTTCACCATTTACAAATAATGTTCCTTCTTTTTTTCTTATCCAATTGTAAAGTTCACTTTTTGTTTTTATTATTCCTTCTATGCTTCCAAAACCCTCTAGATGGGCTTTACCTATATTTGTAATTATCCCGAAATTAGGTTGAGCTATTTCGCATAATTCGGCAATCTCACCTAAATGATTTGCTCCCATTTCAATGATAGCAATTTCTGTAAATTTTGATATTTTTAAAATAGTTTGTGGAACGCCAATATGATTATTCAAATTGCCAATCGTAGCCAAGGTATTGTATTTTTTACTTAAAACAGCATTGAGTAACTCTTTGGTTGTTGTTTTGCCATTAGTGCCTGTTACCCCAATTATTGGAATTTTTAATTTGCTTCGATGATATTTTGCTAAATCCTGTAGTGTTTTAAGTGTGTTATCAACTAAAATATAACGATTGTCCTTATAATAATTAACGTCATCAATAACAGCAAATGAACAGCCATTGTTCAAGGCAATTTCAGCATAAGTGTTTCCGTTAAAATTATCCCCTTGTAATGAAAAAAAAATTGATTTGTTTTCAACCTTACGACTATCGGTACAAATATGTGTACAATTTAAATAAATTGAATATAATTCCTCTATTAACATAATAATTTCAACAGATTATTAAATAAAAACCCCATTAAAATTTATTAATGGGGTTTTTAAAGATTGTTATAAATTTTAGTTGTTTCCTATTGGACTTCCTACCCTAATCATTGCACAACGGAAACCAATATCATTAGTAGATTGATTTTCATCTAAAAAACGTCTTGTACCTGGCACTGTCCAATAAACCAAATCTTTCCATGAGCCACCTTTGAAAACTCTTGCCTGATTATTAATCATAGATGTTTTTCCATAGTCATACATAAAATTATTTTCAGAATTAATAGCAATATTTTTCATGGTAATTGAATCCAATCTATCATAATTAATACTTGAATTTACATCACCATCGCCATAGTTGATGTTATCTGCGTACCTATAATTACGTCTATTTTGGTTGCCAGATAAATCGTCAAAGACCATCGTGCCTGGTGTTCCAAGCCATGTATTCTTTTGACCCGAAGTGTCATTAAACATAACTAAGTTGGTAACAGGGTCTATATTGTTATTTTTAAATACATTTCCTCTATAAGGATTGTATTCAGTAACATCTTCAAAAGAAAGTGGTCTGTAAACATCAGCAACCCATTCATTAACATTTCCTGCCATATTATATAACCCGTAATCATTAGGCCAATAAGAAAATACAGGAGTAGTAATAAAACCAGCATCGTTTAAGTTGCCTGCAACACCCATTAAATCTCCTCTACCTCTTTTAGCATTTGCAACAATTTCACCAAGACTTTTTTTGTTATCACTTCTAATGATATGCCCATTCCAAGGATAAAGTTTTCTGTTTATTATATTTTCATCAACAGTATTTCCCATTAAGCCATAAGCAGCATATTCCCATTCAGCTTCGGTCGGAAGTCTATATTTTGGTAACATAATTCCATCTTCCATTTTAACCTTACGCTTTGGTTTTGCACCTGATGGGTCGTTTAAATTAGGAATACCAGTGTTATAAACAGGATTAGAACCAGTGCTAGGATCTCCATAATCGGAATAAGTATATCTGTCTGTTGTGAAAAATTGAACACTATTGTCAATTGGGTCCCAATCTTTTAAACCTTCTCTAACAAGAATCATTTCATTAACTCTATCGCTTCGCCAAGCACAATATTCTGTGGCTTGAATCCAACTGACACCAACAACAGGATATTCTCTGTATGATGGGTGACGGAAGTAATATTCAACATATTGTTCATTAAAAGCCAATGGGTCTCTCCATACAAGGGTATCTGGCAATGCTTTTTTGTATATTTCAGGATAATCATTGCCCATTATTCTGCTAATCCAATGCAGATATTCGAGCCAATCTTGATTTCTAACTTCAGTTTCGTCCATATAAAAAGATGGTACAGAAACTCTTCGTGGAATATTATCCCAGTCGTAAGTAATATCTTGTTCTACACGACCCATAACAAAAGAACCTCCCTCAACCAATACTAAACCTGGTCCTGTTTCTTGTTCTAAATAGGGTTTCATTTCAAAACCACCGTTTTTCTTATCATTATAATTCCATCCTGTAGTAGAAGAGGATGGTTTTTTACAAGAAGTGATAAACAGCATGGCAGCCATTACAAAGCTTAACACTATTACTCTTTTGATTTTTGATTTCATATTAAAAAAATTTAATTTACATTATATAAACTAAAAAGAAGGACAAATTATTACACTATTATATTTTTCTTTTCTTAAATTTTCAAATAGCAAATATAATGAAAATTCATGTGAACCACCAATTAAATTTACAAATTTTGATAAATTAATATCATAACTGTATAAAAATCTAAATGTTTTTGTGTCTATTCCGGCAATTACAACACATGCATCTGAATTTTCAATGGCATTTCTATATAGCAATCCTAATGTTAGAGGATTTCTGTTAATACAAAATCCCCCTGCAATTTGTTGATATTGGTGTTGTCTTTGATAAATTATATTGGGTGAAATAAAGGTTTCATTTTTAATACTCTTATTTAAAGAGTATTTACCAATATAAAAAATCGAAAATTTATAATATAGCTTATCTTCACCAACATAATGCGATGTTGGTGGCTGCGTTAAATGGTTTAACGTAATTCCACTTACCATGCTTTTGGTATAACCAATAAAGCCAGCAGAAAAGTCTAAAGAATGAATATTAGTAGAGGTAGGTACTCTTTCATTGGTTGGATATACAAACCCTTGCTTGTTATCTATTTGGTCTCCAAATGTAAATGTTTTCCAGTCTATGGAATTTTGCATATAACTTGCTTGTATTCCTGTATTAAAACAAAGATTTTTATTTACTTTTATCTTATAGGAGTATATTCCACTAATTAATGAACTGGACATTTGTGCTTCACCAGCTTTATCTGTAATAAAAACAAGACCTATTCCGCTAGAAATTGACTGAAAATAATGATCAAACGAAGCACTATATGTAATAAATGCACCAGGAATAGCGGGGTTCTGATTACGAAAATTTGTTACAACTCTTGTATTTTCTCTTGCTCCTGCAAAGGCTGGATTTAAATATAAAGGATTTGCAAAATATTGTGAAAAAGAAGCATCCTGAGCGTTTACTGCTTTAGTTAAAAAAAAACAAATAAAAAGAATATAAACGCTTCTTTTAATCATGCGGATATTTTGTTTTTTAAATAGGTTATAAATTTTACGAAAATCTTATAAAAAAGGTTACGCTT
>MNXO01000112.1 GCA_001872995.1 Bacteroidetes bacterium CG2_30_32_10
AGAGTATGTTTGTTTTAAAAATATTTAATAAATGGCTACTATAGAAATTACAATGCCCCGATTGGGCGAAAGTATTATTGAAGCAACTATTACTAAATGGTTGAAAAATGAAGGTGATATGATTACCGAAGACGAATCTGTTGTCGAAATAGCAACAGATAAAGTTGACTCAGAGGTGCCTTCACCTGTCTCTGGAACAATAGCTAAGTTGTTATTTAAAGTAGGCGATGTGGTTTCCGTTGGTGCAGCTATTGCTATTGTTAATATTGCTGGTGAATCCACTATTGATATACCAAAACCCATACAAAGTGATGTTAAGAAAAATGAAATTGATAAAATTATACTCATAAAAGAAAATTCGCTGAAGCTAAATGAAATAAAATCCGTAAAATCAGTATTAACAAATTCTGATAAGTTTTATTCACCATTGGTGAAAAGTATAGCAAAAGAAGAAGGCATTTCTTTTGAAGAAATAGAACTAATTGTTGGAACAGGAAAGGGGGGAAGGGTAACAAAACAAGATATAATAGAGTTTATTAAAACAAAGAAAATTGATACGCCCAAATTAGCCGCAAATATTTCAACAGAAAATCATATAATAGTTAATTCAAGCCCAAATGATGAAATCATTGAAATGGATAGAATGCGGAAACTTATTGCCGACCACATGATTCTTTCAAAACACACGGCTGCACACGTTACTTCATTTATTGAAATTGATGTTACCAAAATTGTTCAGTGGAGAATGTCTATGAAAGAAGCATTTGAAAAGCAAGAAAAGGAAAAACTCACCTATACTCCAATTTTTGTTGAAGCAACTGCAAAAGTGATTAAAGAATATCCTTTGATTAACACTTCACTTGATGGAAACAAAATAATATTAAGAAAAAGCATCAATATAGGAATGGCAACGGCTTTGCCTTCTGGGAATTTAATTGTCCCTGTTATAAAAAATGCGGATAGAAAGAGTTTGATTGGTTTGGTAAAAGATGTAAATGATTTAGCAAATCGTGCAAGATTAAATAAGCTTATACCAGATGAAATTCAAGGAGGAACATTTACTATTACCAATCTTGGTTCTTTTGATACCTTAATGGGAACACCAATAATAAATTTGCCACAGGTTGCAATACTTGCTGTTGGTGCAATTCAGAAAAAACCAGTGGTAATAGAAACTCCAACAGGCGATACTATTGGTATCAGAAATATGATGTATGCTTCGCTTTCATACGATCATAGAGTGGTTGATGGGGCATTAGGCGGTATATTTTTGAAAAGGTTTAAATATTATCTTGAAAATTTTGATATTAATCATGTTTTTTAACTATTATTGCCAGACAATAAAACTGTTCCTATTAATTAAAATCAATTTTTTAAAATGCAACTGAATTTAACCAAACCCATTATTTTTTTCGACCTTGAAACTACAGGAGTTAATGTAGTTAACGATCGTATCGTTGAAATCGGCACCCTAAAGGTATCAATAGATGGTTCTACTGAAATAAAAAACATCAGAATTAATCCAACCATCCCCATACCCAAGGAAGTAACGGCTATTCATGGTATTTCTGATGATGATATAAAGGATTGCCCTACTTTTGTTCAAATTGCAAATTCACTTAATCAATATTTTCAAAATTGCGACCTTGCTGGTTACAATTCAAATAAATTTGATATCCCATTATTGGTTGAAGAGTTCTTAAGAGCTGGAATCAACTTCGATTTAAAAGGAAGACGTTTGGTGGATGTTCAAAATATCTTTCACAAGATGGAACAACGTACTTTAGCTGCTGCTTATAAGTTCTATTGTAGCAAAGACCATATTAATGCTCACAGTGCAGAGGCTGATACCATTGCTACTTATGAAATTCTTTTATCGCAACTCGATAAATACCATGATACAGAGTTTAAAGATCACTCTGGTAAAATAAGTAAACCGATACAAAATGACATACAGTCGTTATATGAGTTCTCTTTTAATGCTAAAAATGCTGACTTAGTTGGTCATATTGTCTTTAATGATAAAGGAGTGGAAGTTTTTAATTTTGGAAAGCACAAGGGGAAACCTGTGGAAGAAATGTTTGCCAAAGAAAGTAGTTATTACGACTGGATGATGAAAAGTGATTTTCCTTTATCCACTAAAAACATAATTACTGCAATTAAACTCAGAGGATTTAACAGGTCATCAGTGAATGTTTCAAAATAAAAACCCTTAAATATCTTTTAATAGTGATATTTAAGGGTTAATAATTTATAATCTTTAGTTATTTATCTAAAGTAGAAAATACTTTTCGTAGAATATCAGTTACACGAGCCAAAGGATCTTTTCTAATCTTCGACTCTTCTGCAGCTACTTTTGTGAATAGTCCATCTAAGCCTTTTCCTGTTACAAAATCGGTAAGATCATAATTAACATTAGGCTTACCTATAAATGGAGCTATTGAGTTATACGCATCAACCAGTGTTTTATACAAATCTTTTGCAGAAGTGCTTTTAAATAATGGTTTACTCAATGAAGCATCCATTTTGGGTTTGAAAACACCTTTCAATTGGGTATAAGTATTGGCTTTTAAATATTGAGTTGCAGCATCGTCAGCACCTTTTAGGATGTTCATTCCATCTGTAATGGTTAGATTGGTAACAGCATCAACAAAAATTGGTTTTGCTTCTTTGGCTGCATCTTCGGCTGAACGGTTAATACCTTTTATAACATTATCAACCATTTGAGTTCCACCAGGTACATAAGAAATATTATCTATAATAACGTCTGCTTCTGGTGGTAATAGTATTTTAATTAATTTATCACCATAATAGCCATCAGTAGTAGAAACATTTTTTACGGTACTGTCTGTTCCAACATTTAAAGCAGTTTTTAAACCATCTACTACTTCAGCTTCTGATAAACCAGAATCTTCTTTACATGAGTATGCTGTAAACAGCAATGCAATTAATAAAAAATGTAAACTTTTTTTCATAATCCAATTTTAAATTTAGGTTTGCATTAAAGGAATAAAACAATTTTTAATGATAAAGTTAAAAATTAATACAAAAATTATGCCTAAAAGAAATAATTGGTTAACTAACAACTTGTTTAACCAATGCTGCGGCATCTTCGAGGTTGATGGCAGAATATACTTTTAAACCAGATTCATCTATTATTTTTTTTGCTTCTAAAGAGTTGGTTCCTTGCAAACGAACAATGATTGGCACTTTTATGCTGCCAATATTCTTATATGCATCTACTATTCCGTTTGCAACCCTGTCGCAGCGTACAATACCTCCAAAAATATTTACAAGTATAGCTTTTACATTTGGGTCTTTTAGAATAATACGAAATGCTTCTTCCACTCTTTTTGCATTGGCAGAGCCACCTACATCCAAAAAGTTGGCAGGTTCACCGCCAGATAGTTTAATAATGTCCATAGTAGCCATCGCTAAACCTGCACCATTAACCATACATCCAACGTTACCGTCAAGTTTTACGTAGTTTAATCCATAACCACCAGCTTCTACCTCAGTAGGGTCTTCTTCGTTAAAGTCTCGCATCAATGAAATGTCCTGATGACGGAAGATGGCATTGTTATCAATTACCACTTTTGCATCGGCTGCTATAATTTTATCATCGGCTGCCTTAAATAATGGATTTATTTCAACTAAGGAAGCATCAGATTCAATATAAGCTTTATATAATGACGAAACAAATGAAACCATTTCTTTGTATGCCTTATCTTTCAATCCTAAATTAAAAGCTATTTTTCTACATTGAAATGCTTGCAAGCCAATTGCAGGATCAATTACTTCTTTGAAAATAAGGTGAGGTGTTTTATCTGCAACTTCTTCTATATTCATTCCTCCTTGAGTGGAATATACAATCATATTTCTATTTATACTTCTATTTAAGAGAATACTGATATAAAATTCGGCAGGTATCGAATCTCCAGGATAGTATATATTGTCTTCAATCAAAACCCTATAAACTTTTTTCCCTTTAGTGCTTGTTTGGGGAGTTATGAGTTGCATTCCGAGTATTTTACTTGCAAATTCTTTTACTTCCTCTAAGGATTTAGCAATTTTAACACCACCACCTTTGCCTCTACCTCCAGCATGTATTTGTGCTTTAACTGCCCAAATACTTGTACCAGTTTTGCTTTGAATTACATGAGCTGCATCAACTGCTGCATCAGGTGTATCTGCAACAATTCCTTCGGGTACTTGTACTCCATATTGTTTTAAAATTGCTTTTCCTTGATATTCGTGTAGGTTCATAGGTAATTGAATTTAATATAATGAAATTCAGTCTTTTTTATTTATTATTCTTTTTCTTTTTCTTTGTTTTAGGGTCATCTTTAAATACATATAACAAACGAAACGTTAGCATGTTGTTATATTGGTAACGAGTTGTGTTTATAATTGGGTAATATCGGGTTCTAATCTTAAATAAGGAATAAGAATACCTAAAGTTAAAACGAAATCTGTCATAAATAGGAAAATCTACATCAATTAATGCACAGATATCGTTTCCTTTGTATGGAATACTATCTTTAATCCAATTAATCTGTAAACCATGTTCCCACTCTTTAAATCCCACAAGCTTTCCCCAAGCGAAACCAGCACCAAAATTAAACTTAGCCTTATCTCTATAATGAATAAGTAATGGGACTTCTACATAATTAAGTTTTAGACGATACATACCGTATAAAGTATCTTTTGATAGAGGTTTTTGATAACTTCCTTTTTGATTGTATAAAGTTTCAATGCTAAATGAAAAATTATTTCTAAAAGGTATTATTGCAGTAGGTCCTCCGTTAAAACCAATTTTATGATAACCGAAAACCTCGTCTCCATCAACTTGTGAAAGGTTGAACCCCCCATAAAGTCCGCCTTTGATGTTTTGAGCTTGTATGGTTGTGAACAATAGAAGCGAAATGATAATGATGATGTTTCTCATACTAACAAATAAAGAGAAATTATTAAAAAACTTGGAAGTAGGATATTACCGCCAAGTTTTAGGTGTTATTTATACCATTTAGTTTAATATCAAAAGGGCCAGAATTTATTGTCATACCAAACATCTTCCATCAGCTCTTTATTCATATCATTCAAAATTTTTAAATGACCTTTTTCCCAATCAGCAAGCCATTGAAACAATTCTTTTTCATCACCATCCATAGATTCTTTTGCTCTATTGGAATATACTTCTATGGCTTTGTTTTCCATGTCAATAGCAGAAGAAATAGCAGCAGCTTCGTAACTGGCAGCAGAGATTTGTTTTTTTATATTGTGAGACAATATAAGTTTTGCAATGTCTTTTTTGGTTTCATTGCTTTTAAGATCAGACTTTTGAAATTTTTTATTCTTATCAAAATGAATATATTGTTTAGATAAGATGGCAATATGTAAATCCTCTTCTTTAGCCATAATGTTGAAAATGTTTTGCACTTCGCTACTTTTTGACTGTTCTGCAACTTTTTCATAAAACGCTTTGCCTCTACGTTCCATTAAAATTGCCATTTTTAAGACATCAATTACTGTGTTTTTTTCCATTTGTATTATATTTAAATTATTTATTAAAATTGTAAAACATCTTTTTGAATAAGAAAACTCCGTCTTTTATTAGATGTTTATTGGTTTCATTTAATCTAAAGAGTGAACAACCAACCCACTTCTAAGTTTAGGCTCAAACCAAGTCGTTTTAGGAGGCATAATATTGTTAGTGTCTGCAATATTAATTAATTGTCTCATAGAAACTGGGTATAGAGCAAAAGCTGCTTTCATTTCGCCACTATCAACTCTTTTCTTTAACTCTCCTAATCCTCGAATGCCTCCAACAAAATCAATACGCTTATCGGTTCGCAAATCTTTTATGCCTAATAAATTATCTAGAATCAATTTTGAAAGAATGGTTACATCAAGAACGCCTATAGGGTCTGTGTCATTGAATGTGCCTGATTTTGCAGTCATTGAATACCACTTCCCATCAATATACATCCCAAAATTATGTAACTTGTTAGGTTTATAAATCGTTGTCCCTTTTTCTTCAATATCAAAAACTGTTTTTAATTTTTCAATAAATTGAATAGTTGAAAGTCCGTTTAGGTCCTTAACCAAGCGATTATAATCAATAATGGTAAGTTGATTATCAGGAAAATGAACGGCAAGGAAAAAATTATACTCTTCTTTGCCATTGTGATTTGGATTGTTTTTTTTTTTTTCGTTACCAACAAGTGCAGCAGCAGCGGTCCGGTGATGTCCATCCGCAACATAAGTATAAGGAACTTTTGCAAATAGGTCAATTACTTTTTTTATTGTTGTGTCATCATTTATAACCCAAAAATGATGCCCTATTCCATCAACTGAAGTAAAATCATATTCTGCTTGTTGCTCTTTTACTATTTTTGCAACGATATCATCAATTTCTTTTACTGCAGGATAAGTGAAAAATACAGGTTCCATATTGGCATCTGTAATTCTCACGTGTTTCATCCTATCTTCTTCTTTGTCTTTTCTTGTTAATTCGTGTTTTTTAATAATACCATTCATGTAATCTTCAACACCTGCACAACCTACAATGCCATATTGGGTTTTCCCATTCATTGTTTGGGCATAAATATAAAGGTTCTCTTTATTGTCTTTTATCAACCATTTGGCTTTTTGGTACTTATCAAAGTTTTCTTTTGCTTTATTGTAAACCGATTCGTCGTGTTCATCTATTCCTATAACCAAATCTATCTCTGGTTTAATTATATGTAATAAAGAATACTGATTACCTTCTGCTTCTATTCTTGCTTCTTTTGAATTAAGAACGTCATAAGGGCGTGATGCTAGTTCTTTTGCGATGTTTTTTGGTGGTCTTAGTCCTTTAAATGCTTTAAGTATTGCCATAAAATTAATGATATTTAAAATTTATATTTTCTTTTGATTGTTTCTTTGTTCTTGTTTTCTTTTAAAGGAAGTAATCAAATTGCTTAACATTTTTGCTACATCTATATGCTTTTATCTAATTTCTCCTTTTTATAATTCATTAATGTCAATTTCCCTGAAGTGATTTTATTAAAAATAATGGCTCTTTAATTGAATCTTTTGAATAGTTATGTTTATTTATTATTGTACTGACTATTTTCTTGCACTTTAGCAATATTGAAAACATTTGAATAACCTACTCTCTTAGAAAAATTTGGTCTATACATATTGTAAATCTTAAACAATGCTCTTTTGCAATACACTAGTTCAAGAATATTTAATGTTTTCCTATATATCATGACTTCAATCTTTTAGAAGATTTAATATCTTTTCAAAGTTTTCAAGGTTCTATAAGTTTATTAAGTTGAATAACACTTTAAATTAATAGAATTATTTATTTACTTGAAATGTTTTATCACCGTTTTTTAAAAAATTAACGATTTGTGTAGCAGCTGCAATACCAGCATTAACATTTGCTTCCGAAGTTTCTGCTCCTTGTTTTTTGGGAGTAGCATAGTATTTGCCTTCATATTTAGATGCTAAATCAGCATGACAATCAGGAGCTATGTCTGAAATATATTTAAAATCAGGTCTTTCAATAAACATTTTTTGTAATGATTCTTCATTGATAACTTCTTTTCGGGCAGTATTTACCAAAGTAGCTCCTTTGGGCATTTTAGAAAGCAAATCAAAGTTTATTGATTTTTTTGTTTTATCATTAGCAGGTATATGCAATGAAATATATTGACAAGTGCTATATAATTCTTCAACAGAAGAAACCACTTTAACTCCATCCTTTTCTATAACTGATTTTTCAATAAAAGGATCGAAAGCATAAACTTGCATACCAAAGCCTTTAGCTATATGAGCTACAATTTTACCAACGAAACCGTAGGCATGAATACCCAGTTTTTTGTTTTTTAATTCGCTTCCAGAAATTCCTTTATAGCATCCTCTTGCCATATATACCATCATTCCTAATGCTAATTCAGCAACTGCATTTGAATTTTGACCAGGAGTGTTCATTGCTACAATACCTTTTGCGGTAGCTGCTGCTAAATCTATATTATCAAAACCAGCACCAGCACGAACAATGATTTTAAGGTTTTTACCAGCTTCAATTACAGCTTTTGTTGCTTTGTCGCTTCTTATAATAAGTGCATCAACATCAGCAATCGCTTTTATGAGGTCATTAGGGTCAGTATATTTTTCCAAAAGCACCAATTCATATCCAGCATCGGTAACAGTTTTCTTAATGCCTTCTACAGCTGCTGCTGCAAATGGCTTTTCGGTTGCAACTAATATTTTTGTCATAATAAATTATTTTATGTTTAACGCAAACCTACATCAAATTTTTGTAATATACAAATACCTTTAAAAAAATAAAGAAGTTGCCTTGTTATCAAATGTTTTTTTTAACTTGAAATTGCCTTAATTAAACAAAAAATCCGTCTTTAGAAATGAGCTAAAGGCGGATTTGGATAAAATGAATGCAAATAAATTGTTTACACTCCAATGAGTCTGAGATTTGTATTTCTAATTATCATTTTCTTATGATTCACAATTACAAACAAGATTTCTATCTCCAAAAGCATCATCAATCTTAGTAACAGTGGGCCAATATTTGTCGTCATTAGACCATGGCATAGGAAATGCTGCTTTTTTTCTGCTATATGGTCTATTCCATTCATTAGCAGTTACCATCATTGCAGTGTGTGGCGCCTTTTTAATGAGATTATTCGTTTTATCAGCTTTTCCGTCTTCAATTTCTTTGATTTCATTACGAATAGATAGCATTGCTTCAACAAACCGATTGAGTTCGTGTAATGGCTCACTTTCTGTAGGCTCAACCATTAGTGTGCCATGAACAGGGAAAGCAACTGTAGGGGCATGGAATCCATAATCCATCAAACGCTTTGCAATATCAATAGCTTCAATATCTGCTGTTCTCTTAAATCCATTACAATCAAGTATCATTTCATGCGCAACTCTGTTTTTGCTTCCAGTATATAAAATAGGATAATCTTTTTCAAGCATTTTTTTCAAATAATTGGCATTTAAAATAGCGTATTTGGTTGCTTCAGTTAAGCCTTCTCCTCCCATCATTTTTATATAAGCATAAGATATTGGAAGTATCATTGCACTTCCATAAGGGGCTGCGGAAACAGCATGAATGCCTTTTTCACCACCCGTTTTAATTATTGAATGAGAAGGTAGAAAATCAACTAAATGTTTCGCTACTCCTATTGGTCCAACACCAGGTCCACCACCACCATGAGGAATGGCAAATGTTTTGTGTAAGTTCAAATGGCAAACATCCGCTCCTATGGTTCCTGGATTAGTTAATCCAACCTGTGCATTCATATTTGCACCATCCATATATACTTGTCCACCATTTTCGTGGATAATCTTTACTATTTCAATAATTCCTTCTTCAAATACCCCGTGAGTAGATGGATAAGTAATCATCAAGCATGATAGAACATCTTTATGTTTCGCTACTTTCTCTTTCAAATCTGAAATATCAACGTTTCCTTTGTCATCACATTTAACAATTACGATATTAAGCCCTGCCATTGCAGAACTTGCAGGGTTTGTTCCATGTGCTGAAGAAGGAATAAGCACTACATTACGATGTTGTTCACCTCTACTTTGTTGATATGCCCTAATAACCATTAAGCCAGTATATTCACCTGCTGCACCAGAATTAGGTTGAAACGATACAGCTGAAAATCCTGTAATTTCGCATAATTGACTTTCTAATTCTTTAATCAAATATAAATATCCTTCAGCCTGATTTGCTGGAACAAATGGATGAATAGCGCCAAATTCAACCCAACTTAATGCAAAAAGTTCACTGGCTGCATTAAGTTTCATTGTACAAGAACCTAATGGTATCATTGAACGATTGAGAGAGAGGTCTTTTATTTCAAGTTTTTTGATATAACGCATCATTTCAGTTTCTGAATGATATGTATTAAATACTGGATGCTTTAAATACTCACTTTTCCTTGTCAATTGGCTGGGAATAGTAGTTATTTTATTACATTCTATTGGAATGCACACAAATGCTTTAAAATTATTTTTAGAAACTGTTGCAAATATCTTTAATATTGCGTTTATATCTTTCAATTCTGTTGTTTCGTCAATACTGATACCAATATATGAATTATCAATATAACGGAAATTCATATTTTGCTCAAGAGCAAGCTTTTCAAGTTCTTTAATTGCAATGTTAGCAGGTATTTTAATCTTTAAAGTATCAAAAAAGTATTTATTTTCCTGAGTAAAACCATATTTTGATAATTCAGTTGAAAGCACACCAGCTAATATATTAATATTTCTTGCAATTTCTTTCAATCCTTTAGGACCATGATATGCGGCATACATTCCAGCCATTATAGCCAATAAAGCCTGAGAAGTGCAAATGTTGGAAGTTGCTTTTTCTCGTTTAATATGTTGTTCTCGTGTTTGAAGTGCCATACGCAAAGCCCTATTCCCTTCTGAATCTACAGAAATACCGATAATTCTTCCTGGCATAGTGCGTTTATAATCTTCTTTACAAGCAAAATATGCTGCATGGGGACCTCCAAAGCCCATTGGTATTCCAAATCTCTGAGTTGAACCAAATGTAACATCAGCACCCCATTCTCCTGGCGGAGTTAGTAATGTTAAACTCAATAAATCTGCTGCAACAGCTACTAAAGTGCCATTATTATGAGCTTTGTTTACAAATTCTGCATAATCAGTAACTTCTCCAAACTGGTTTGGGTACTGAATAATCGCACCAAAAAACTTATCATTAAAATCAAATGAATTAGGTTTCCCTATAACCAATTCAATACCTAATGGCTTTGAACGTGTTTTTAGTACATCAATAGATTGAGGGAATATATCTTCAGAAACAAAAAACATATTGGCTTCTCGTTTAACAGCATCACGTGAGCGTGTGTTAAACAGCATAATCATTGCCTCTGCTGCTGCAGTTGCTTCATCAAGTAAGGAAGCGTTAGCTATTTTCAAACCTGTTAATTCAGAAACCATTGTTTGAAAATTTAACAATGCTTCTAACCGACCTTGTGATATTTCAGCTTGATAAGGAGTGTAAGCAGTATACCAACCTGGGTTTTCTAGAATATTTCTTTGTATAACTCCTGGAAATATTGTGTTGTAATACCCTAATCCTATAAAACTTTTATATAACTT
>MNXO01000019.1 GCA_001872995.1 Bacteroidetes bacterium CG2_30_32_10
GCAATATTTGTTGTTTTTTAGAATTACTTGATTTACAATGTTTTAAATTATAGAAGTCCCCTTAAATAAAATCTTTTATTTTATGAAAAAACAGTATTTCAAGTATTTGCTTATCTTTATTGGATTAGCATTTTTCAACCTCACGGTGCTAAAAGCACAAAACGAAAAACCAACGATTTACAACATTGATGCCGATGCAAAAACTGATTTGAATAATGCTTTGGATAAAGCAGCCAAAGAAGGAAAACACTTGCTTATTCAAGTGGGTGGCAATTGGTGTAAATGGTGCATCAAGTTTCATGGATTTATAAAAAGTGATGCGCAAATAGATTCGCTTATCAATGTCGATTATGTTTATTTATTAATCAATTACAGCAAAGAAAATCGCAATTTGGAAATGATGAAACAGCTTGAATATCCTCAACGATTTGGCTTTCCGGTATTGGTTGTTTTAGATGCAAAAGGAAAAAGATTGCACACTCAAGATTCTGGTTTTCTTGAATCTGGAGAAGCTAGTTATGACCGCGAAAAAATATTAATATTTCTTAAAAACTGGAATAAGAAAGCATTAGATTCTAACAATTACCTGTTAAAATAAACCATGTTGAAAATTAAATAAAAAACCAGTCAAAATATGGTATTTTCTAATTTTAGTTAGCGGTTTAGTATAAACCATTTATTTATTAATCTTTCTTCGATTCTAATCGTTTAAGCTCCATTTGTATTTCCTTTTTAGAAATTAAAGGAACTGACTCGACGGTAACATTACTCGTGTCAAGCCCGTATGCTTTTACATCGGTAATACCCAGTTGTTTCATAAAAGCATAAATATCCATTATAAATTGTTCGTAGGCAGAAAAATCGAAATCATAATTTTGAATACGGTCAATAACTACAAAGCGAAAATCGCTCATTATACCATACTTTCTTAATGATTTGAAACGACTGGTAACATCAATCTCTTTATTTTTAACCATATCGTCAATAACCTGCTTGAAAAACAAGTTTATTTTAGGCTCTACTTTAAATCCAATATAAAAATCAACACGATAAATAATGTCTGGCACAATTGCATTTACTTTATAATCCATTCTGTGGGGGTCGTCCACATTAAACACATGGAGAAACCAATACACGTCAGCCCTTTTGGGTTGTTTATTGATTAAAGAATAAAGAATTTTACATTCAATTTCTTTGGGTGAATAAGATTGGGTTATATAAACCAAATTGGATGAAAACTTTGGTATTTCTACATCTTTTGATAAATCTTTGATAACATCTATATATCTATCCATTTTTTCATAGGCATAAAACCTGTTTTTGATTTTTCTGCCTCTAAACCAAATAAACATAATAATAAATAAAATACCGGCCATCATTACAGTAAACCAACCTCCATAAAGAAATTTTTGAAGATTAGCAACCAAAAATGATATTTCTATGGTAAGATAAACTGAAATAAAAAGGGAAATGATCGACCAATGGATGCGCTTAAAATATAAATAAAAACTAATTAAAACAGTGGTCATTAACATGGTTATATTGTTTGATAAACCATAAGCAGCTTCCATTTTGGATGATTCCTGAAAAAAAATCACAACAAAAACGCAAGAAGCCCATAAAATCCAATTGATGCTAGGAATATATCTTTGTCCCTGAATAGTTGTTGGGTAGTTTATTTTTACTTTAGGCCAGAAATTAAACTGAATTGCTTCGCTTATAAGGGTATAAGAGCCACTTATAAGAGCTTGACTAGCAATGATAGCTCCAAATGTAGCTACAATGATTCCTATGACCAAAAACCAATCGGGCATTATGGTAAAAAAAGGATTGGGGCTTTCTACCAATAGCTCCTGATGAGTTAATACCCATGCCCCTTGACCTAAATAATTTAAAATAAGACAAATTTTAACATATATCCATGAGATTCTAATATTTTGAATTCCACAATGTCCTAAGTCTAAATACAAAGCTTCTGCACCAGTAGTACATAGGAAAACAGCCCCAAGTATAAAAAATCCACCTGGATACTGAACCAATAATTTTACTGCATAATATGGATTGAATGAATTAAATATTTGTGGAAAATGAACAATTTGTGATAAACCAAGTAATGCTAACATTAGAAACCAAATAAACATAATAGGTCCAAAGGATTCGCCCAATAAATTAGTTCCAAATTGCTGTACAATAAATAAAGCGGTTATGATTATTAATACAATAGGGATAATAGGAATATTTGGGTTTAGTATCTTAAGACCTTCAATAGCAGAAACTACAGTAATGGAAGGTGTAATAATACCATCAGCGAGTAAAGTACTTCCACCAATAAGAGCAAAAACAAAGACCCATTTTACTTTTCTGCGAATAAGGGCATATAAAGAGAATATTCCTCCTTCTCCCTTATTATCAGCTTTTAAGGTAATAATAATATATTTTAAAGTGGTTTGTAAGGTAAGTGTCCAAATTATACAAGAAATAGCTCCAAGAATAAAATCAACTTCCACATGGGTTGCTCCACCTATTATTGCCCTCATCACGTATAATGGAGATGTTCCAATATCGCCATATACAATACCTAGCGTAATAATTAACCCTACTAAACTTAATTTAGAAGTAAAATTTTGTTTGTGTGCTATTTTCATTTGATTTCAATTGCTTCCTCCTCAGAAAACAATTCACAAATGTATATCGAAAATTGATACAATCTAACATCCTATAAAAATAATTTTATCAATGTAACTTTTTTTTTAAACAAGCCGTCTTATTTTCAAAATAATTATTTAATCACTATTGTCCGATAAAAAAAATGTTACGTACCTACGGCAGGTAAAATATTTCGGCTATGCTTATTCTACCGACCTTTTGTCCATATAGGGACAAGATATTGGTGGAATTTATTATCAACAAAAAACTAAAGCCCCATAGGTGGCTTAAGTGTATAAAAACATTGATATGATTACGATTTAAAAATTTTTACTTATTTTTATCGGACAACAATATTATTTAATCTTTAAAATTATGAAATCAATTAAAATTTACACCATCCTTATTATTATCGCTTTTTTTGGTAATTTTGTTTACGCAAATTCCAGTATTTCTGACTTCTTTCATAAAGAAAAAAAGTTTAAAACTAATTTAAACTTATGGGAAACTAAGAAAATTTTGAAATATAAACATTTTGCTCCTTTGTTTCCGAAAGAAATTCCAGTAGAAGAAACAATAACTGTTTATTTGAAAAGTTTTTTTCTACCAAACAATTCTGATAATGAAGTTACAAACCATTATAGCTACTTAGCACCTGTTTTACCAACAGAAATCCCTGTTGAAGAAGAAATTACGGTTTATTCATCTACCAAAAACAACACTAATGTTGACCATGAAGAAATAATAAACAAGTATAAACATCTTGCACCAGTGGCACCTTATGAAATTTCCATTGAAGAATAGTAATAATAATCATTATAAAAAGAGAAAGGCTGCTTAAATAGGCAGCCTTTCTCTTTTTATAAATGTGATAATTTTTATCCACATTTAGAATAGCCACAACTCTTGCATTTTAAACAACCTTCTTGATAGATAAGCCCATCAGCATCACCGCAAGATGGACAAGTACGGTCAACAGCTTTGGTTCCGTCTGGTATAAATTTCTTTAGCGCTCTTTCAACACCGTTTTTCCAAGTGTTTATAGATTCTGTATCGAGTTTAAGGTTAGATATTAAATCTACTACAAAAGGCAAAGCCATTCCTTGCCTAAGAATACCAGAGATTAATTTTGCATAATTCCAAAATTCTTTATCAAACAAGCGAGAAAGTCCTTCTATGGTGATTTTATAGCCTTGTTTGTCTTCAAATTGAAAATCGTAACGTGTAGTTCCATCGTCTGCTTTGTTTTTTAGCACCCATCCTTTTTGAATGTTAGCGGGCACGTAAAAATCTTCGGCTTTCCCTGTAAATATTTCGTATGGTCTATCATTTAATAAGCCAACCACGGCTATCCACTTTTCATAATCATTTTGAAAACGAACTATTTCGGCTTCTAATTTTTTAGGGCGTTGTGGAGCACTATTTTCTTTAAATTCATCTCCATCATTTCTCTTAGTATCTGATACTAATACTCCAGAACGAGAACCATCTCTATAAACAGTAACTCCTTTGCATCCGCTTTCCCAAGCAATTTGGTAAATAGACGCAACTAAATCTTCTTTAACATCGTTGGGGACATTAACTGTAACACTAATAGAATGGTCAACCCATTTTTGTATAGCACCCTGCATTTTAACTTTTGCCAACCAATCTACATCGTTTGCCGTGGCTTTATAATAAGGAGATAGTTTAATAATCTCATTTAGTTCTTTATCATTCATCAATTTCACTTGGTCAACATCATAACCATTAACCTTGAGCCATTTCAAAAATTTGTTATGGAAAACATTATATTCTTCCCATGTATCGCCAACTTCATCAGTAAAATCAATGCGCACATTTTTATCATTGGGATTTACTTTTCTTCGGCGTTTATAAGCAATTAAAAAAACAGGTTCTATGCCTGATGTAGTTTGTGTCATCAGCGAAACACTTCCTGTTGGAGCAATTGTTAGCAATGCAATATTCCTTCTACCGTATTTTTTCATATCTTCAATCAGGGTAGGGTCGGCTTCTTTGATACGATTGATAAATGGATTGTTTTTTTCTCTGTCATAATTAAAAACTGCAAAAGCACCTCTTTCTTTAGAAAGTTTAACAGAAGCTCTGTAGGCTTCAATAGCGAGTAATTTATGAACTTCTACGGAGAAGTTAGTAGCTTCATCGGAACCATAGCGACAGCCAAGAGCTGCGAGCATATCGCCTTCAGCGGTGATGCCTATTCCTGTTCTTCTTCCTTCAACACATTTTTGGCGTATATTGTGCCATAAGTTAGTTTCTGTTCTTTTAACTTCAAGGGTTTCTGGGTCATCATTGATTTTTTGGAGGATTTTATCCACTTTTTCTAATTCTAAATCAATAATATCATCCATCATACGCTGTGCATAACCAATATGTTTGATGAATAGCTCCGAGTCGAAATTTGCTTCTTTGGTAAATGGCTTATCAACGTAATTATATAAATTTATTGCAAGTAAACGACAACTATCATAAGGACATAAAGGAATTTCACCACAAGGGTTTGTAGAAACTGTTTTAAATCCTAAATCTGCATAGCAATCAGGAACAGATTCTCTGATAATAGTATCCCAAAAAAGGATTCCTGGTTCAGCTGATTTCCAAGCATTGTGAACTATTTTATTCCATAGTAGTTTGGCATTTGTTTTCTTTGAATAAGTAGGGTTTGCTGATTCTATGGGATATTGTTGTACAAAATCTTCATCATTAATGACTGATTGCATAAAGTCATCGGTAATTTTAACCGAAACATTAGCACCAGTAACTTTTCCCTCTTCGAGTTTTGCGTCTATAAATTTTTCAGAGTCAGGGTGTTTAATGGAAACACTTAACATTAAAGCCCCTCTTCTCCCATCTTGAGCAACTTCACGGGTTGAGTTTGAATATCTTTCCATAAATGGAACGATTCCTGTTGAAGTGAGTGCACTATTTTTAACGGGGCTACCACCTGGACGTATATGAGAAAGATCGTGCCCTACTCCTCCTCTTCGTTTCATTAATTGTACTTGTTCTTCATCAACTTTCATAATGCCTCCATAAGAATCGGAGTTTCCATTATTTCCAATAACAAAGCAATTAGATAATGAGCCTATTTGGAAATTATTTCCTATACCAGCCATTGGGCTGCCTTGCGGAATAATGTACTTGAAATTTTGAAGCAAATCGAATATTTCAGCTTCGTTCATTGAGTTTGGATAACGTTTTTCAATTCTTGCAATTTCTTTTGCAATACGCCTGTGCATATCATCAGGAGTGCGTTCATAGATGTTTCCTGCTGAATCTTTTAGTGCATATTTATTTATCCAAACACTGGCTGCTAAAGTATCGCCTTTAAAATATAAAGTTGTTTGTTCTAAAACTTCCTCAAATTTGTAGGTTGCAATAGGTTGTTTTTTCACTTCTTCTTTATAAATTGGTTGTTCGGTTTGTTTATTTTTCATTTGCACTGCTTGTTTGGCTTCCATCTCTGGTAGGTTAATTTTATTCCTACTCTCCAAGAGATTTTCATATCCGCTATCTTTACTTTCGATATCTATTTGCGTTTGTTTCGTTGGATTTGTTTCCATTTATGATTATATGTTTTTGAAATTTAAAATTGAAAAATTCAGAATATCCTTAATAACAACCTTGTATCAAATGTTGCTAAAATTTTATTTTATGTTGCTAAAGTATATATTGATAAAATAACTACCAAGTGGTTTTTATTAACAATGAACGTTAATAATTATTTATTGAACATAAATTGCTGACTGCAAACAAAATAAATAGAAAATAAAGTAATTAACAACGAATTGTTTATAAAATCAATTAAGTTTGGCACGCTAATTATGCATGCCAAAAAAGTTTTTTCCCAAATCCAAGTCGGTTATCTGTCATTTTTATGAAATCTGGTTCAAATTTCCATAAATGCAACGCTGCCAAACGAGCAATGGGAAATTTCTTTATATACGTTTTTTTTGCAATAGCTAATTGTTCGCCAACTAAATCGCTCGTTATACCAGTAATTTGAATACCTCTTATTTTGCCAACCATAGATGTTTCGAGTGCAATTGATACTGCCGTATAGTTTTGTTTTCTTATATCGCTAATATGTTTGGTATCCTCATCAGACGTGAATACGAAGCAGTTTAGTTGTTCTAAATATACGTAAAAACAAGTGCAACAATAAGGTTTGTTATCGTTTACCGTTGCAAGTGTAAGCACATGATGTTCATTTATAAACGCAAGAATTCGTTTATCAATTTCATTCATAGAAATAAGATGAATTAATTAATTAGCATCAATGATTTGTAATAATTCTTCTAATTTAGGTGTAAGAATGATTTCGGTTCTACGATTTTTGGTTCTTGCTTCTTTTGTATTGGCTGCATCAACAGGAAAATATTGTCCTCTACCGGCAGCAACCAAACGTTTTGAATCTATCTTGCTATTTTCTATTAATATTCGGAGGACAGATGTTGCACGCATTACACTCAAATCCCAATTATCAGCTATTTGACCAGTTCCTTTATTATATGGCACATTGTCAGTATGTCCTTCTATCATTACATTGATGTCTTTATTTGATTCTAATACCTTTGCTAATTTTTTTAATGCATCGATACCTTTCGTTGCAACGGTATAACTTCCTGATTCAAATAAAAGACTTTCATCCATGGATACATATACTTTCCCGTTTTTCTTTTGAACTGTTAATCCTTTGTTTTGGAAATTAAGCAAGGCATCTGCCACTTTATTCTTTAATGCAGTAACAATAGAATCTTTCTGATGCAGCATTTTTTGAAGTTCGATCAACTTTTTCTTTTGTAAATCTAAATCTGATTGCGATTTCTTTAGTTTTGTGTCAGCTTCATCAAGGAACTTCTTTTTTGCATTCAGTTCATCTTCTTTTTTTTGGAGTTTTTCTTGTGTTTCTTTGAGGTCTGCTAATATTTTTTTTGTTTCTGTGGAGTTTCCATCCATTAATAGTTTATTTTTTTCTAAAAGCAACTCGTGCGATTTGTTTAATTGCTCAAAGTTGGCATTGCATTTTCTGAAAGAGATATATATATTGGCTGTATCAATTTGTAGCATCTTATACTTATTGTCAATAGCCGAATAATTTTGCATCAACTCGGTGTTTTTGGTTTGCAAATTCAGGTTTTCTTTAGTTAGTGAATCGTTTTCGCCAAGGCATTGGTCTCTTCTTCTTTGAATTTCTTCGTATTGACGTGCAGGAACACAAGAAAAAAGAATAAAACTTGAACTAATTAATAAGATTGCGCTTAATTTGAGTATTGGTTTTTTCATAGCTTTGATTAAATTAATGTATTAAATAATTTTTTAAAAGTCAATATCTAAAAATGTGGGACAATGGTCTGAATGCATTGCTTCTGACAAAATTAGCGCACGTTTCATTTGGTTTGCAATAGGCAAACTTACCATTTGATAGTCGATACGCCAACCCAAGTTTTTGGGTCGGGCGTTTGCTCTGTAGCTCCACCAAGTATAATTATGTGCTTCTTTGTTAAAATGCCTAAAAGAATCTACAAAGCCGCTATCAATAAAACTTCCTATCCACAGGCGTTCTTCTGGTAGAAATCCTGAGCTATTGGCATTGCGAATTGGGTCGTGTATGTCAATTGCTTTATGACATATATTATAATCGCCCGTAATTATTAATTTGGGGTGTTGTTTTTTTAGATTGTTAATGTATTCTTGAAAATCGGCTAACCATTGCATTTTGAATGCTTGTCGTGCATCGCCAGTAGTGCCCGAAGGATGATAAACACTTATTACAGAAGTGTCGCCAAAATCGGCACGTATCATTCTTCCTTCAAAATCATATTTTTCGATATTCATCCCATATTCTACATGCGTTGGTTCTATTTTAGAAATTATTCCAACGCCACTGTATCCTTTTTTTTGGGCAGAAAACCAATATGTTTTATATCCTAATTCTTCAAAAAGAAGAATTGGAATCTGTTCTATCTGGGCTTTTGTTTCCTGAAAACAAACAATATCGGCGTTGGTAGCTTTAAGCCAATTGTGCAATTCTTTTGCAGTAGCAGCTCTTATACCATTTACATTGTAGGATATTATTTTCATCAAAATAGTATTTTGGCGAAATTAATAAACATTTTACGAAAATATGACTGCTTTTCTAAAGATTTATAAACGAGTTTTTAACAATTTTGAAATGGGTACTTTTTAACTATATTTTATAAACCAATCCTAACCTAACATTTATGGTTTTGGGTATAAGTTGCCATTCAATTTTGGTCTTCTTTTGTTCTTCTAATGCTATGGCTGGATTTTTACAGTTTATAGTATTCAGCTTGATTTCATAAAACTCGAGCGGTATATTAAAATCAAATAAAAACTTATTGTTTATATTTATTAACAAACTGGGGACAATCGCCAAATTTATTCCTATGTTTTGCGATGTATTTGCAAATTGACTAGAAGTAGCAGGATTGAGTTTATAATAATTATAGAAGAGTTGGGGCGACAATCCAATATAGGGAACTACTTTCTTTGTATTATTAAAATAGTAATTTAATTGATATCGAAAAGCTGTTTCAATGGAAGTGCTTTTGCAACCGGATATTGTTAGTGTCTGATTTAATTGGGTATAAGTTAACAATTCTACTTCATCATTGTATTTAATTTTTATTGGCATAAATTCAAATTCATGGGTAAAAAATCTGTCATTGAGTAATTCAATAGCAAATGAGAGGTTCCCAAAATCATAATTCTTTTTCTCTGATTTATAAATGGTATTTGCTGGTAGCGACCTTTCGCAATCATTACTTTCATTGTATCTATAAAATCCATTGGCATAAAGTTTAAGAACAAGCTTTTTAGAATTAGCATCATCCTGTGCCTGCATATTGATAAAAGTAAATAACAAAGCAAAAGTAAAAAACAATTGTAAAGTTTTCATATTAGTAGTTTAGAATTTTAAATGTATTAAATTTTTTCAGTATTTGAGTATGTAAAATATAGGAAAACTTGCCAAGTGGCATTAAATAATGCCACTTTGAACGCCCACAAATTTGCAATTTTCATTTTCAATCATCGTTTACTTGGGTTTAATCGGACTCATCCGTACTTGACACAATTTAAAATAATTTGTTTTAACGGCTCCTTTAAGACTTTGTTTGTTCATTTGTCAACAAATTTAATGTAAATTTATTTCAGGACAAGACAAATTTGATTTGAGCCTTAGTTGTCAGTAGTATTTTTTGTTAGTTTCATTAAATAATCTATAAAGGTGGGTTCTAAAAATTCATTTTTTTTACTTTTTCTGACACAAAACCGAACCCATTTAAATCTGTGCTGAATAACTATCACAATTTTACATTTTATTTTTCAATTTGAATACAAGAAATTAAAAAATCTTAACTAACTAATTAATTAACAAGATATTACGCTTTACATAAATTTAGTCTTTGAACTTGTTCAAATCTAAAGAGATTGTATGTGAGGTTTATCAGCCCAATTATACCTGTTGCTCTCACTATTCCAACTGATTTTACCATCAGCCCGTTCATACTTTGCTCCATAAATCCAAATACGTGTTCTACTCTTACTCTTGTTTTTGATTTTATCTTGTTTTTAGCTTTTTGTTTATCTGTCAATGGTTTTCCTCTATATCCCTTTTCGTGAACTTTATTTTTAAGCCCATATTTTCTAATTATTTTCTTCTGTTTATCTCCTGTATATGCACTATCTGCATACAATGACTGCCCTTTATCACTTTTGTCTAATAAATCACTTAAAGCTTGTGAGTCATGAACCGAAGCATCTGTAACTGCAAATTTCTTGATAAATTTACCTCTGGAATCTAACTTTGCGTGATTTTTATATCCAAAATATTTCTCGCCATTTTTCTTTGTCCATCTGGCATCAATATCTTTGTGTTTTTTCTTATTTGGTTGGTCATTCCACAAATCGTTGCCTTCGCCTTTCTTTATCTTTTCGTTTTCTTCACGTGTATTGCGTTGACGTGGAGCTATGGTAAAACTGGCATCAATTAGCTTTCCTTCATTGAATAACAGGTTTTTTTCTTCCAAAAACTTTGTAAACTGACTGAATAACATTTCTACAACTCCACTTTGTGTTATGTTCTCTCTAAATAACCATACTGTTTTCTCATCTGGTACTTTATCGCCCGATTCTAATCCTAAAAAATTTTTGAAACTCATTCTGTCTATTATTTGATACTCTACCTGAGTGTCGCCAAGTCCATAATAGCGTTGTAATATCATAATTTTAAACATCATCACTACATCATATGGTTTTGCTCCTGCATTGTTTTTCTTTTCTGTATTCAATAGTTTTGATTCTAAATTCTCTCTAAACATCTCAAAATCTATTACTTTGCTAATCATTTCTAATGGATTACCGATTCTTGACAATTTTTGCTCTGTTTCCTGTTCATCAAATAATCCTTTGTTACCTGTTTTTTTGTAATTTTGTACTAACATATTTGTTTAATTTTTCGACAAAAATATAATAAATAATCTAATATATA
>MNXO01000177.1 GCA_001872995.1 Bacteroidetes bacterium CG2_30_32_10
ATTTATTCCAAAATATGCTATATTCCTTACTGTTAGCATACTCAGAAGAAACGAACTCTTTGTAATTTTTATCAAGAATATTGTTGCTTTCCAGATCAATTAATTTTAAAAACAAATCATTGGCAAACATTATGTTTCCAGAGAGGTCTAACTCAACTGTAGCGACAGAATTGTCTATAGCGCTTAATACGCCCCTAATTTCACTTTCTTTCTTAACAATTTCATCTTGTGTTGCAGTTAATTCTTCCATATTTTGGCGTAATTCTTCTTCTTGTGATTTTAACACCTCAGCTTGTTGTTTCAACTCTGTCATTAGTGTTTTTTGCTGAGTAGTATCTAGAGAAAGAAGTAATACTTTGCTTGGAGTGCCATCAATATTCAAAATAGGGTTATAGCTACATTTAGAATAGATAGTGTTTCTTAATTTAGTATATTGTTTAAATTCGCCTTCATAATAGCGACCAGCTTTCATCGCATCCCAAATAAGGATATATTCTTCACTATTCTTATAAAACTTTTCAAAAAACATAGTGTAGCTTTTTCCTATCAATTCTTCTTTTTGATATCCATAAAGTTTGCAGAAGCTTTCATTTGCACTAAGGATGGTTCCATCCAAATTTAATTCAGCAAGTGCGTTTGTTCTATCAATAGCATTAAACTGACCTCTTACTTCAGCTTCTTTTCTTGACATTTCTTCTTGAGTAGCGTTCAATTCTTCCATATTTTGACGCATTTCTTCTTCTTGAGCTTTCATTTCTTCAGCCTGTTGCTGTGATTGTTCTAAAAGATAAGAAGTACGCATATTCACTTTAATGCCAGATATTTCGGAAGCAATACTTTCGCCAATTTTTTCTATAAAATCAATTTCATGTTGTTCAAATTTTCTAAATGAAGCAATTTCTATTACTCCAAAAACCTCGTTATTCAGTTTTAATGGAGCTATTAATAAGGCTCTTGCATCTTCTTCGCCCAATCCTGAAGTAATTGTAATATATTTTTTGGGTACTTGAGTTATATAAATAGATTTTTGTTCTTGGTAGCAAGCTCCAATAAGTCCTTCGTTAATTGGTATTTTCTTTATTTGGTATTTTCTTCTATCGTAGGCATAACTAGCAGTTAATTCTAAAAAGATGTCAGTTTTATTATCGTCATTTAATATAAAAACTCCTCCTTGATTGGCTTTTAAATACTTCACAAGGTTTTTAATAATTTCAAAAGAGAGGGTTTCAATATCTGCATTTTGTTGACGCAATATATCGCCAAACTTTGCTATTCCTGAGCTTGCCCAAGTTCGTTTTTCGTCTTCTTCTTTTCGTTTGTTTTCTTCTTCTATTGCTTTTTGAAGACTTTTCCTCATATCAACGAGCGAATTTCCTAGTACATCGTATTCGCTGAGGGGTTTAAAATGTGTATCTAGTTTTCCTTCTCCAATTTGGGTTGCAAACTGAGCAGTCGTATTCAATCCATCAATAAGTTTATTTACTGAATCAGCCATATCGCCAATTTCATCATTGCTTTCAATAAATATTTTATCTAATTCGCTAATATCACCTGTTGCAAGTTTGCGTAATATCTTAGTAGTATTTGAAACTGGTTTTATGATTTTTTTTGTGATAAATGTAATAACAAAAGCAATGATTAATAAGCCTAATAATCCAACAATTAAAGAAATATAGAAGTTTCTATTTGCAGAGCTAACTATAACATTATATGGAACTACAATACAAAGCGACCATTTGGCTTTAGATTTTCCAAATGAAATGGTTGCATAAGAAAAATAACTTTCTCCAACTTCATTATAATTTGAAATGAAAGAAAAATTTTCTCCCTTTTTAATTTTTTCAAGAATATTAAATTTTACATTATTCAAAGAATCAACCGACATTAATTTTTTACCAACGTATTCTTCGTTTGGATGAGCAATAATGGTACCATCGTCTGCAATAAGAATCGCGAAACTCTTATTAAATGGTTTTATTTTTGAAATGATGGGTTGAAACCTGTCTAATGAAATATCAACGCCTGTCATGCCAAGAAACTTGTTGTCAACAACGAGTGGAACACAAAAGCTGGTTTCTAATATTTCGTCTTCTTTTTTGTCCGAATAAGAAAAGTAATATGGACTTGCTGTATATTCTTCTTTACCTTTTTTAATGGTATAATAAACGCTATTTAAATTATCGCCCTCTGTATTGAGTGTTTCGTCAGCTTTCTTTAATAAAATGCCATTTTTGCGATACCATGAAAATCTATATCTACCATAATCGTTTGTCCAAGTGGGGTCCCAAGCAGAAATTTCCCAGTTTGCCCACACTGAAAGAAATTGTGGGTTTTGTTCTGCTACATTTTTTAATATTTCAATATAAATATTTTTTCTTAAAGAGTCTTCAATGTCTTTATATCCTAAATATACGTGTGCAATGGTTCTGGTAATATCAAAGTCAGAGTTGAGGTTTTGGCTGGTATAATTGCTATATTGCTTAGCATAAGAGTCTGCTAATTGTTTTGAGTCGTTAACTGCTATTCTTTTTAGATTTATGCTAATGTAGCCAATGGAGGCTATATAAATCAATGCAGATGCACCAATAATAAGCAGAATCATTTTTGTACCAATGCTAATTCTTCTTTTCATGCGTTTATTTTTTTAATTTTTATATATAATCACATGTAATGCCCTATAATCAGTAATCTAGTTTTGTGTGCTATTGTTTGAGGGCATTTCATAATCATTAATTATTTGAATAGCTTAATAAAAAAGTAGAAAACAAATATATAAAATAAGTTCAAATTTCAATCTATTTTCTTTTAAAAAGCTAAAAACAATTTTTTGAAAGAAAAAAAAATAAAGGTAATCTATTTAATAGAATTATAATAATCCTCCATTTTTGTATATTGTAAGTTGTGCGTCATAAAAGGGATTGATAACAATAGATTTGCCATTGCTATTATTGTTAATTACTCCTGTTTCAAAATTTACTTTCAATACGTCGCCATTTTGTAAACCCAAGCCATCTAATGATTTATAAGTTAGGATTGGGAAAGCAGCATTAATTGCATTACGTTCGTATATTGCGCCATAAGATTTTGCTATTATACAAGAAATTCCTAAAGACTTAAAACAATCAACCGCTTGTTGTCTAGAACTTCCTGCACCAAAGTTTTTAGTAGTTACAATAATGTCTCCTTCGGTAGCTTCGGTAGCAAAATTTTCATATCCTTTTAAATTTCCAAACGCATATTGCCCCATTTGCTTGATATCGGTAATGGTTAAATATTTATTATGATATATCATATCGGTATCTATGTCGTCTTTATTAATAAACCAGACTTTTCCAACCACTGTAGTTTTTCGTTCGACTTTGGTTTTTTGAGGAGCTGCAGTATATTTGAGTGTAGTTGCTTTATCAAACAAAGACGGTTCTTTGGGCATATCATCAGGAGTTGTAATAAACCCTGCAATTGCTGAAGCTGCTACTATTGCAGGAGACGCAAGATAAACTTGACCTTTGCCTTGTTTGCCTGCAAAGTTTCTATTTCCAGTGCTGATAGTTATTTCATCGGGTCCATTTTGTCCAACTTGTCCGGCTGCACAACCTGCACAACCTGCATTAGAAACTAATGCACCTGCGTCTTTAAATATCTTAATCAATCCCTCAGTCATTGCTTGTTTCCAAATATCGTCTGTTGCAGGTACTATTTTTAGTACAACTCCGGGAGCTATTGTTTTTCCATTTAGGATAGAAGCAGCAATACGCAAATCTTCCATTCTACCATTGGTGCAGCTACCAATAAATGCAGAATCTATTTTCGTCTTTTTTACAGTTTCAATAGCAATATCATCATGAGGGTGTCCAGGTTTTGCAACCATAGAAACAAAAGAACTTAAATCTAAATTAACTTCTTTTTCGTATTTTGCATCTTTATCGGCTGCAATTACTTCAATTTTTTTACCTGATTTTGCTTCACAAAACTTAATAATTTCAATGTTTGGCGTAAAAAACAAAATAATAGCTCCCATTTCTGTAGCCATAGATGATATGGTGATTCGTTCATCCAAAGTAAATTTATCAACTTCTTCGCCATATATTTCTACCGAATATCCCAAAAGTTGATTGGCTCCAAATATAGAAAGCAAATTAATTGCAATATCTTTTGCAGATAAATTAGCAGGTCTTTTGCCATTTAGATTTATTTTAATAGAATAAGGGACTTTAAACCATACTGAACCTTTTGCCCAAGCAGCGGCAATATCCATGTCGCCCATTCCTTGACCAAAAGAACCAATGGCTCCCATAATATTTGCATGCGAATCGGTTGATACAAATGTGCTTCCAGGATATACTATTCCTTTATCCATTGCGATATGAGTTCCAATTCCAGAGTTTACATCATAAACTTTGATATTGTTTTGGCGAGCAAATTGTCTGCAAAAATGTTGATTTGCTGCATAACTTTGATCGGAGCCACCCGGATTGCAATCGAAGGTAAAAAAGGTTTTTGATGAATCGTGAACATTCAATCCATTATCTAAGATGTTTTTTACAACATTCGCTCCTCCAAAGTCTCTCGCAATTCTGGTGTCTATTAAAACATCTATAATTTCTTCAGGTTGAACGAATGTTTTGTTTGAGTGCTTTGTAATAATTTTTTCAATAATGTTCATATTTATTTCCATTAATTATTTAATTTTTTTAGTAATACTATTGATTTAAAAGTTTTAATCAAACTTTCAACCTATCTTTAAAAGGTTCAAAGGTCATAAAGTCGGCATGGTGCACAATGTAAGCCTCTACCGAACGTTTAATCATATCACCTTCTCCCGCATGAGCTGCAATAATGTGGCAAACAGATGCAGGAACGCCGCATTGTTCGGCTAAAGAAACGCCAGAAAATGGGTGCCTCAAATATTTGCCATAACAGCCCTGAACCGATTTACCATCAATCATTTCGTATTCTAACAATTTACCAACATCAGCTAAAATGGCTCCAGCAATTAATACATCCATATCAACTGGCATATCGACTTTGAAGAAAGTAATCATTTTTTCACCACATTCTTTTGCAATGTGCACAACAGCACGTTTGTGAGTCATAAAGCTAATTTTGCAATCCTTAGCCAATAGTGTAAAGGGAATGGTGTTTAGGTCTTCTATTGTTAGCACACTTTTTTCTAATGCAAGTTTCCAAGTATTGGCTGTTTGGGTTCTTAATTCAAGGTTTTTTATCCAATCTAATTCGGGCCACAATTCTTTTACTTTATCCATTATATTTTAAATAGGTATGAATTTAAATAATTTATTTAACATTTTTCAAAGCCTCTTCTGTTGCTTTTATGGTAGGTTGAATAGAAATTTCACTACCAACGGCATTTTTCATCCATAATTGAGGAATTATTCTGCCATAGGTATATATTCTTGTTACCTCATCTGCAAATTTTTTATTTTCTAAATATTGGTCAATTTGAAATTCTATTAAGTGTCCAATTGGATAATTAGATAAATATAAAGGGTCGCTAATCATGTGAGAATATATGGCAAGAATTGGCTGATCTTTTACGCCAAAAACATCTGCATAATATTTATTCCAGACATCTTTAGAAATGGTAATCACTGCTTCTTTTAGTTCTGAGGCATTTGCTTTTGGATGATCGTATAGCCATTGCCAAACTTGCATGTCAAGCAATGATACTCCCATTATTTCGTAGCATGACCAGAAATTATCCAAAGCATCCATATACTTTTTTTGAGAATCATCTTTTTTAATACCAAGCAGTTCAATATCTCTTTTTTGGAATACAAATGCTAGCGCTTCGGTAAAAGCAGTATTAGGAACTCCACGTAAGAAGTAATAATCAACATCATTGATTGAAAGAGTTTGTTCTACAGTATGACCAAATTCGTGAACAGCAATATTGTATCCTTTGTAATCCATACCTTCTTTACCAACTCTTGTTCTTAAATGCGACTGGTCGGTTTTCATAGAAGTACCCCAAGCATGTCCTGCTCCTCTGGAAGGGTCTACAGAAATCTTGGAGGTAATATAATTTGCTTTATCAGCAGTAAAGCCTAGTTTTATTAATAGGTTTGGCAAATCTTTCTGCACTGCAGCAACATTAGGATATTTGGCTTTGGTAGTTTTATCTAATTCTTCTTGCGATATGCTGCTTCTAGATTTAAATCCATCATACCAAATATCAAAAGGTTGCAATTTTCTATTTAAGCGTTTGCTTATTAGAGCTGCAACATCTTTTACAACAGGGGAAGAAACAAAGTCAATAAATAGTTTTTCAACATCTTTTTGAGGAATTTCCATTTCCAACTCAAATTTACGAGAAATAAAGTTTGGATATTGAGGATTGTAGGCATCCATTTCTTTATTGGCAATAAAATTGTCTATTATATGCTGATATCGCATATTGGCTTCTTTCTCAAATTTTACTTCGCTATTTTGTTTATATACTTTATTTTGAATAGGGTTCCATTGATAATCTGGATTATTAATAACCATTTGAGGGATATCTTGCGAAATAATCTTTAACATCACTTCATAAATCATTTTTTGTTTCTCCAACCCATTTTCAGCATTATAATCTGCTTTCAATTCATCACGCAAACCCCAATGGGTAATTAACTTTAAATCTTTAGGGAACATTGTTTTTCCTTCGTTATTTAAAAGGTTTCCCATCATAATATTATAGTTAGCAATATATGTTCCGGCACTGGTAATCGCATCAGAACTCTTCTGAATAAGTTCTGCAGGCACTCTGGAAGAATACATATCACCCATTCTAGCATAAGCCCAATCTAATCTGCTCCATTTGCTACCTAATTCGGTTTTTTCTTTGAGGGTGTATGCTGGAAAGTTTAATAATACGATAAATGCCATTTTATTTTGAAAGAAATCATCGTTTAGATGAGCTGATGCATCATAAGCGCCAAAAATATCATCAACAGGTAAGGGTTCAACAATATCCAAATCGAGAGGACGTTTTAGGTCTAATGATATTTTATTGAAATTGCCAAACAATACTTCGTAGTTTATCGAAAGACGCTCAAATAGTTTTTTTAATTCCACGTCATTGGCTGCAAAGTAATCTGTACAAAACTTTTCGAAAACACTATCTTTACCATCTTTCTCATTCCAAAGTGAAGCAACCTGTTTCACTCCTTTTTCTATACGAAACTTGTTTTTTTCGCCATATTTAGTGATAAGCGATTGTATTGTTTTATCCATCGTTTTGTTTTCAATATATGTTTTCTGTTTGGTTTTGTTTTCTGTTTTGTTTTGGTTGTTTCCACAACTACCCATTGCAAAAAGCAAGGGTAAAAGCAATACATAAATAACATTTTTTTTCATTGGGCTTATAATTTTAGATGAACGATTTTTTTTAACTCAATTGCTATACAACTGAAATACCGAACAAACCTACGTAAAAATTTTCATACAAAAAAGAGAAAATTGTATTAATAATTACCAAGTTTATTTAATAAACAAAATCCTTGTTTGTTTAAACTAAGGCTAATGATAATGTCGAAATGATTGAAAATAAAAAAATTGAAGCAGCAATATCCAATAAATTATAATTATTGCACAAAGTCTTTCTAAATTTGGTTTTCTTTCTTTTTAACTTTCTTAAATTAGAAGATTTTTTATAATTTTACATTTTAAACAACAAGCAATTAAAATGGATAATTACGAAGCACTATGTAACAATGTATGTGAGCTTAGTAGAACTGTTGGCAAGTTTTTACAAACAGAAATCTCTAAAATAAAGCAAACAGATATAGAAACGAAAGGTATTAACGATTTTGTTACTTATGTGGACAAAACTTCCGAACAAAAGTTAGTGAAAACATTATCCGAACTGCTTCCCGAAGCAGGTTTTATTGCCGAAGAAAACACTTCCGATAAAAAAGGCGATACCTACAATTGGATTATTGACCCTTTAGATGGCACTACTAACTTTATTCATGGATTGCCTTGTTATTCTATTAGCATTGCATTAAAGAAACTTGATAAACTTGTTTTGGGGGTGGTTTACGAAATCAACCAAGACGAATGCTTCTATGCTTGGGAAGGAAGTAAAGCATTTCTCAACAACAAACCCATAAGCGTATCAGACTCACAAACAATAAGTAATTCATTACTTGCTACGGGTTTCCCCTACTACGATTATTCTAAGTTAGACGCTTATATGGAATTGTTTACTCATTTGCTCCAAAAATCACATGGTATCCGTAGATTGGGTTCTGCTGCAGTTGATCTTGCTTATGTTGCTTGTGGTAGAGTTGATGGTTTTTATGAATACGGCTTGAGACCTTGGGATGTTGCCGCTGGAGCGTTTATTGTTCAACAAGCAAATGGTAATTTAGCTGATTTTAAAGGAGAAAAAAACTATCTTTTTGGAAAAGAAATCATTGCTACCAATCCTTTCATTTTCAATGAGTTCTTAGCACTTTTACAAAAATATTTTAATTAATTAATTACGATGAGCCCCGAAAGTGAAATAGTTGATATTATTAAACGACTTTATACAAATAAACTTACTACTTCTTCGGGTGGTAACATTTCAATGATAGATAGGAAAGGGAAAATTTACATCACACCCTCTGCCATTGATAAAAGTAGTTTAAATTATAATGATATAGTTAAAATTTATAAAAATGGTAAAATTAGAGGAAGGCATAAACCCTCTTCAGAATACCCATTTCATCAAGCAATTTATAATAATTGTCCCGACATAAAAGCGATAATTCATGCACATCCCCCATTTATAGTTTCTTATTGTATTACAGCAGAAAAACTTAATACAGCCATTCAACCCGATATTTATAATATTTGTGGCGAAATCGGTTCGGTTCCATATTTTTGCCCTGGTAGCAACGATTTAGCAAATGTGGTTGCCAATGAATTTAAAAAAGGATTTTCTATGGTAATGCTTCAAAATCATGGCATTGTTGCTGGGGCAGCTACTATTAAAGAAGCTTATCATAAAATTGTGATGCTTAACATTTGTGCAGAAGCTTCTATCAATGCAAAACAATTAGGTAAACTTAATTTGCTTACCCAAAATCAGCTTGAATTTTCAACAAAAGAAAACTTTTTTTTACAAAAATGTAATTATACCCAAAAAGCCAATTTTAGTAAAAAACTAGAATTTGCCAACACCATGATTGAAAGAGCATTTAAACAAAACTTACTAAATGGAAGATTGGGGGCTATTTCATTTAAAACGCAATTTGATTCTGCTATAATTTCAAAAAAAAATCCCGATTGGGAACCTTTTAAATTTAAAGATTTTTACACACTCAATAAACATGACTTTGCACAAACTCCAATTCAGTTTCAAACTATGTTTTTGTTTAGGAAAATCTATCAAAACCATCCTGAAATCAATTGTATTATTCATTCTTATGCTCCTGCTTGTTTTGCTTTTAGTCTTACCGATAAATTGTTTAATACAAAAACAGTTCCTGAGAGCTATATCATACTAAGAGACATTGCTTATGCCAATTATGAAGACTTCTATACAAACTATCAAGCAATTACCAATTTAATTTCTGATTCAAAACCCTTGGTGTTTTTAAAAAACAATGGGGTATTAGTTACTGGTAATTCTATTTCTCAAGCATTCGATCGAATAGAAGTAGCTGAATTTACTGCAAAATCTATTATTAATGCGCAAAATATTGGCAACATCCATTCAATTAGAGAAGACGAAATTGATATGATTAAACGCAGTTATCTTATTTAAAATTTGAATGCGAAACTTTATGAATACCGAATTATTCATTGACAAATTGAGCGAAAGATTTCGAAAACCTTTGCCAGGGCTAAAAGCTCAACTTCAGATGGCACCAATTAGCAGAATTATTTCAATTGTAAACCTTTTTAAAACTAATAAACCTAAAAAAAGCAGTGTTTTAATTTTGTTATTTCTTAAAGAAGATAAATTACATTTTGTTTTAACCCAAAGACACGAATACAATGGCGTGCATAGTGGACAAATTTGCTTGCCTGGAGGAAAGTATGAAGACACTGATGATGACCTTTATCATACTGCCATTAGAGAAGCACAAGAAGAAATAAATGTTGAACCCACCAAAATTGAAAAAATAGGCGAACTCACCAAGCTTTATACACCTCCCAGCAATTATTGCATCCAACCATTTGTGGGATTTACCAAAAATGAACCAAATTTCATTAAACAACCCGAAGAAGTAAAAGAAATCATACTTACCGATCTAATTGATTTCATTGATAACCCAATTAAAGGCACAAAACCCATTCGTACCAATAGAAATATAACTATTTCTGCACCTTATTATGAAATTGGTGGTTACACGGTATGGGGAGCAACAGCAATGATACTCAGTGAATTTTATTCGATTGCCAAAGAAGTATTTGAGGATACTTCAACCCTATAAATATTTAACAAAATCAAATAAAAAAATAAAAAAGCGTATAATTTTATTAAATTTGAACAATAAATAAAACAACCAATGAAGGAAATTACCTTAAAACCCTTACTCGAAAAAGCACGTGAATTCTTTTTTAAATCAGGAGTAGAGAATGTTTCTATTGAAGAATTTTGTGCAAATGAAGGTATTACAGAAGAGGAATTTCATAAATATTTTAAAGATAAAAAAGATTTAGTTGATAAGTTTTTAGAAAACGAAAGAGAATGCTTCGAAATAATATTTGATGAATATGATTTTGAAGGGATGAATGCCATTGATATTCTTTTAATTGTTAGTAAAGAAGTAAGCAAACGTTTTCGTTCTGTTAATCCTTCTATTACCTATGATATTAAAAATGTTTATCCTGATATTTATTTGAAACACATTGAAACTAAACGGGATTTTATTTTCGGAAAAATTAAAATTAATTTAGAAAAAGGAATAAGTCAAGGTATTTATCGAAATGATGTAAGTATAGAGCTAATGGCAAGAGGTTATATAAGCAAACTTTTAGACATTCACGATCCTAATCATTTTATGCCACAAGCTTTTTCGTTTGCAATGCTTTTCGATATTATGT
>MNXO01000134.1 GCA_001872995.1 Bacteroidetes bacterium CG2_30_32_10
CAGGGAATAGTCTTCAATATATTCATAATAAAGAGAATATTCTTTTTCAAAGCTGGAAGTTATAATTTTTCCTTTGATTATATCTTGTGTTTTAAAAGGGAATCCTTTTATAATAATATTTTCTTTAAACATAAGATTTTTTTTCCCATATAGTTTGTATAAAGCCTCTTTAGCGCTCCAATATATGTATAGTTGTTCTATATTATGCGATTTATCTATTTGTTCAAGCTCTTTGTAGCTCATAAATTTATCGCAAATATTCATTATTTTAGGCTGAATTTGCTCGATATCAATACCTACTGGTTTGTTTCCAACTATCATTGCTGAGAATTTACCAGAGTGGGTTACAGAAATATGCTTTTTACTGTTGTTTAGAAATGGTTTACCATTCTCATCATAGCAAATGCTTTTAATATTATCTTTTAATATGTTTTTTGTCAACACTCTGTAACTAAGCCAATGCATTCGCCTTTGATTGGTGCGAAAACTATCGTACAACAATTGCTCCTCATCATTTAATGTAAGTTGATTGTAAAGAACTTCAATGGTTTCGTTTATTTCCCAAATGCCTAGCAGGGAATGTTCATCAATCTGTCTGCGTAATAATATTCCCATATATAATTAAAAACAAAATCTAAAAAAATTAGAGCTTAGCCCCAAGAACACAGGTTTTTTTATAATGTTTAACGCTGCCATTTAAATCAAGGACTTCAAAATATACAATGTAAATACCGATTTTAGCTTTTTCATTGTCTTCATTAATACCATTCCAAGAAAAAGTTCCTATTGTTCCTATGAGTTCGTTTTTAACAAGAATTTTTATGAGTCTGCCGTTGGCATCATATATAGTTACATTTGCTAAATATCCTGATGTGGTGAAAGTATAATTGATGTTTACTGCGTCATTAAAGCCATCATTATCGGGCGAAAAAATTTCTGGTTCCACGGTAATTGGCGATTCAATTTGTTCTCCATTTGAATATTGAGAATTTTTATAGGCAGGTGTTGCAAAACCAACAGATTCTGAGGCAGAATTCCAGTTGGTTAAATCGCTGGCTGGTCTATCGTAATTTATTCTTTCTAAGGATACACCATCTGTAGAATTTAACAATGGAAATTGCATTCCATCATTATACCTTACTAAGTCAATAATATCTCCATTCTTTTTTGAAATAGCTACAGAGCCACTATCATTGTTGAATGATGGAAATGAAGTCATTTCATTAAAGCCATTTGGATTAGAAGTGTAATACTGGGATTTAACCTTAGCAATATCAGTAGTAACAACTGTATAATCTCCGGGAAACATAAGATAACCATCTGATGAAATAGGTTTTATTTCTGAAAGAACATTGTTTTTAAAGGAAGAAAGATTTAATGTTTTAAGGTCTATAATTTTATTAGAACGATTGTAAAGTTCAATGAAGTCAACGCCATCATCTTTTGGGTTATAGAGTACTTCATTTATAGCAATGTCATTAATAAATGCGTCTTCTGGCAGCGCAAAGCGAGCTGTTGAGTTGATTGGTATAAGGTTTCCAACACAATCGGCAATGGTATCAGTAATGGTAATGGTATAAATAACACTTGGTTGAATATATGTATTTAAAGTCAAAATAATTGATTTATATTCTGGTGAATTCAAAGTAACTGAAACAGGGGTTAGGTCGTTATTGATTGAATAATTACTGAGATTTTTCAGCTTTAAGCTGTCTAAAGATTCGTTGAAATATACTTGAATAATTGAATCATTGATGATGCCAACTCTAACAATGGAAGGGGCGGTGTTATCTGGATTATTAGCAAAGACAGAATTTTTATTTCCAGGAGTCCCACCCTTTGCATTGGTTGATGCTTTCCAGTTGTTAATTTCACCGCAAGGATTCAATGGGTCAATTTGTTCCATAGACCATCCACCATCTTTTTTTGAACTATCATGATACCAATCTATATTGTATGATACAAAAGATATGATGTTATTTGATGGGTCTTTTAATATGATGGTTTGTCCATCATTGGTTAATGAATAAATATTGCTAAACAAACCAAGCACTTTACCATATTGTGTAAAAAGCTGAACAGCATTGTTTTTTGTAACTATCAAATATCCATTTGGTTCAATAGAAGCTGAATCAGGGAATACCTTAGTGTAAGTTCCAAATATTAATTTAAAACCTTTGAGAGAAATAGGGAATAGCGTTTTATTATACAATTCAATATATTCATAAGCGGGTAGACCAACTACAGGGTCTGGGTCAGCCATTATTTCATTTATTACAATATCGTGCTGTTTAACAAAATAATAAACAAAGTCTCTAGAAACGGAAAGCATTGTATTTTCTGCAATATCTTTGATGTTTGAAATTGTTAAGGAATTTAATTGTCCATTTACAAAAGAATTTTGAAAAGTTAGATGAACCAATGCCTCATTTGTAGCATCTTTTAATGCCAGCAACGGACTTCCAATACCATTGTTTGCAATATAATTATTAATGTTCTGAGCCGTTGTTGTTTCAACAATTTCAGAAAATAAAACATCTATTTGATTTGTAGATACGACAGAAATAGAGCTGATGGTTGGAGGAGTGAGGTCCACAATAATAGGACCTACATAGAAATCGTCAAAATATATCTTTGTACTATTGCTACTAGTGTATTTGCAAAAGATACCAAAAAAGTTTGAATTAGTAAAGGTGTTATCAGAACAATTACCTTCCAAACTAAAATTATTTCCACCAGTTGCATCAGAAAAAAGTTGCCAATTACCCAAATTATCTCTGATAACTTTTACTCTAAATATGTTTGTTGTGTTATTTGTATAAATAATGGTACCTCTAATAATTTTTGTAAACACATTTCCGCTTTGTTTATATAGAGAGATACTGTCTTTACCATCCCCGTAATCGCCAAGTTGAACAAAATAGCCATTTAAAGGACCTTCTAAATTAGACTGATCACTAACCAAGTAAACGCGACCATGGTTATTGGCAGAAGTGGCAAAAGAAATTTTAACCCAAAACTGCCATTCTGTTTCATCAATTTTGGAGTTTGGTGTAGAAAGGTATGCTGTATCGGATGGTCCAGAAAATGGGATAGTAGCTGTTAGTTGAAGTTGAAAGGCAGTATTTACAATAAATTCAGTTGTTTCTCCTGTCCAAGTGGGATTGTTTGTAAAATCGCCATCACTAAAATTATCAACTACTTGAGATAGTGTTACCAAGGGTAAAAGGAGTAATGCAAAAAATATTTTTTTCATAGTACAATGTTTTCTTTTAAATAGCTTGTAAATATACTATTTTTGCAAGAATAAAAATTCTAATTTATTTTTAAATGAAAATAGCTGTTGTCGGTTCTACGGGGCTTGTTGGTAGAGAGATGCTCAAAGTGCTCGAAGAAATGCATATTGATATTAGAGAATTCTATGCCGTTGCCTCCGAAAAATCAATAGGTAAGCAATTATCATTTAACAAAAAATATTATAACATTATTTCGCTTGCTAAAGCAGTTGAAAGTAAACCTAATATAGCTTTGTTTTCAGCTGGAGGGAAAGTTTCTAAGCAATGGGCGCCTGAGTTTGCCAAAGTTGGGACAACGGTAATTGATAATTCTTCTGCTTGGCGTATGGAAGATAATATTCCACTTGTGGTTCCTGAAGTTAATGCTGATGTTTTAACTAAAAATAATAGGATTATTGCTAATCCCAATTGTTCTACAATTCAATTAGTAGTTGCATTAGCTCCATTGCATAGGAAATATAAAATAAAACGATTAGTAATTTCAACCTATCAATCAGTTACGGGTACTGGAGTGGCTGCATTACAGCAAATGGAGGCTGAAAGAAAAGGATTAAACCTCAAAAAGGTATATCCGTATCAAATTGACATGAATTGTTTTCCTCATGGAGGCGATTTTATGGAAAATGGCTACACAACTGAAGAAATGAAATTGGTTTTTGAAACCAGAAAAATATTGAATGATCAATCCATTGGTATCACTTCAACTGTGGTTAGAATTCCTGTTACTGGAGGGCATTCAGAAGCTGTTAATGTTGAATTTGAAAATGAATACGATTTAGATGAAATCAAATCAATATTATCTACCTCAAAAGGGATAATTTTACAAGATGATACTTCTCTTAACCAATATCCAATGCCTTTATATTGTCAAGGAAAAGATGAAGTGTTTGTTGGTAGAATAAGAAGAGATGAATCGCAACCAAAAACACTTAATTTATGGATCGTAGCAGATAATCTTAGAAAAGGAGCAGCTACAAATGCGGTGCAAATTGCCCAATATCTTATAGAAAATGATTTATTAAACACAAAATAATGGAAACACAAAAAAAAATTAAATCTGCCCTTATATCTGTCTTTAATAAGGATGGTTTAAATGAAATCGTTAAAACCCTTAACCAACTTAATATTAAAATATATTCTACTGGTGGAACACAGAAATATATTGAATCTTTAGGAGTAAGTTCTACTTCAATAGAGTCGCTCACCACTTATCCATCAATTCTTGGTGGTAGAGTAAAAACTTTACATCCAAAGGTTTTTGGTGGAATATTAGGTAAACGGGATGATGAAAATGACCGTCAACAAATGAAGAAATATGAAATACCCGAAATAGATTTGGTAATTGTTGATTTGTACCCTTTTCAAGAGACAATTGCCAAAGAGGCTTCAGAAAACGAGATAATTGAAAAGATTGATATTGGTGGCATTTCTTTAATAAGAGCAGCAGCTAAAAATTTTACCGATGTGCTGGTGGTTCCTTCTTCTTTGTATTATGAACAATTTTTAGACATACTCCTCACTAAAAAAGGGCTTACAGGAATTACTGATAGAAAAATGTTTGCAGGATACGCCTTTCAAATATCATCACATTACGATACTGCCATATTCAATTATTTTAATGCAGAACAACAAATAAAAGCATTTAAACAAAGTATTTCCGAAAATATAGTTTTACGATATGGTGAAAATCCACATCAAGAAGGCGTTTTTTATGGTAAATTAGACGATATACTTGAACAACTTCACGGAAAACAATTGTCGCATAACAATTTACTTGATGTGGACGCCGCCATAAATTTAATCAATGAATTTACTGAACCTACTTTTGCCATCATCAAGCATAACAATGCTTGTGGAATTGCAAGCAGAGAGAAACTCATAAATGCTTGGAAAGATGCATTAGCTGGCGACCCTGTTTCTGCCTTTGGTGGTGTTTTGGTTACTAATACAATGGTGGATGAAAGTACTGCAAAGGAAATAAATCAACTGTTCTTTGAAATTATTATTGCTCCAAGCTTTGAAAAAAAATCTATCGAAATTCTTGAAACTAAGAAAAATAGAATAATTTTGCAAATGAAAGCATTTTGTTTTCCTAAAACACAATTTAAATCTGTTTTGAATGGTGTTTTGGAACAAAGTAGAGATAACAAAATAGAAACAGAGGCAGATTTAAAAATTGTAACAAAAACAGTGCTTACTGGATTAGAAAAAAAAGATTTGCTTTTTGCAAATAAAATAGTAAAGCATACAAAGTCTAATGCAATTGTATTAGCAAAGAATGGTCAATTATTAGCAAGTGGAATGGGACAAACATCGAGGGTTGATGCTCTTAAACAAGCTATTAAGAAGGCAAAAGATTATGGATTTGATTTAAATGGAGCAGTAATGGCATCAGATGCTTTTTTCCCTTTTCCTGACTGTGTAATATTGGCAGAAGCTGAAGGGGTTTTAGCAGTAATTCAACCAGGAGGCTCCATTAACGATAAAGAATCTATTACATTTTGTGATCATCACGAAATGGCAATGGCTTTAACTGGATTTAGACATTTTAAACATTAATACTAACACAAAAACACTACAATGGGACTTTTTTCATTTTTAACCAAAGAAATTGCAATTGATTTAGGTACTGCAAATACTATTATTATTCACAACGATAAAGTTGTTGTAAACGAACCCTCAATTGTAGCAATTGATAGAGCTACTCAAAAAATTATTGCTGTTGGAAGACAAGCGATGATGATGCATGGTAAAACGCACGAAAATATTAAAACAATTAGACCATTGAGAGATGGCGTAATTGCTGATTTTCAGGCAGCAGAATTTATGATTCGTGAGCTAATAAAAATGAGTAGCCCTAAAAAACCTTTATTTCCGCCTTCTCTACGAATGGTAATTGGTATTCCTTCTGGAATAACTGAAGTGGAAGAACGTGCTGTTAGAGATTCTGCCGAACAAGCTGGAGCAAAAGAAGTGAGATTAATTCACGAACCTATGGCAGCCGCTATTGGTATCGGTTTAGATGTGCTTGAGCCTTTTGGCAATATGGTTGTTGACATTGGAGGTGGTACCAGCGAAATTGCTGTTATAGCACTTGGTGGTATTGTTTGTAATAAGTCTATCCGCATTGCTGGAGACGTTTTTAATGCCGATATTGAAGAATATATGCGTAAGCAACACAATATTCTTGTTGGAGAACGAACTTCTGAAAAAATTAAAATTGAAGTAGGTGCTGCAATGACAGAAATCGACAACCCTCCTCCTGATTTGGCTGTTCATGGAAGAGATATGCTAACAGGTATTCCTAAAGAAATAATGATTAGCTATTCGGAAATTGCACATGCTTTAGATAAATCTATTTCTAAAATTGAAGCCGCTGTTCTAAATGCACTTGAAATGACACCACCAGAGCTTTCGGCTGACATTTTCCGAACAGGAATTTATCTTGCTGGCGGTGGCTCGCTATTAAGAGGTTTAGATAAAAGAATTTCTCTTAAAACCAAACTTCAAGTGCAGGTTGCAGAAGACCCACTTTTAGCTGTTGCAAGAGGAACAGGCATTGCACTTAAGAACTTTGACAAATTCCCTTTCTTGATAAAATAAATAGAGTTGATTTAGTCATACTTTATAGTTTGCTCTTTATATGCGAAATTTACTGATTTTCCTCTGGAAACGCAATTTATTCTTTTTATTTCTTTTATTAGAAGTCATTTCTTTTACTTTATTTATTGAAAACAGCTACTATCAAAAAGCTGCTTTTATTAATTCTTCTAGTTCTATTAGTGGTTCTATTTATCAAATACAAAATAATATTGCTGAATATTTTTCTTTAAAAGTTGTAAACACGACATTAGCTAATGAAAACGCTCATCTTCGTTCTCTTTCTACTGATAATTATTTGAAAATCAACAATACTGTTTTTACTAAAAATGATACAACCTACAAATTACAATATCAATATGTGAGTGCCAAAGTTATCAACAACTCAACCAATAAAAGGAACAATTATTTAACGCTAAATATAGGAAAAAATCAAGGAATCACAAAAGATATGGGTGTTATTTCATCCAGAGGTATTGTTGGTATTGTTAAAGATGTTTCCGATAATTTTTCTTCCGTTATTTCGGTGCTACATAAAGACTCTAAAATTAGTGCTAAAATCAAAAAGTATGGTGATGTTGGTTCAGTATTATGGAATGGATACAATTATAGAAGAGCTTCCTTAATTGACATACCCACTCATGTTCCTATTACAAGAGGAGATACTATAATTACTAGCGGTTTTTCTAGCGTTTTTCCTGAAGGAATTGTCATTGGCAAAATAATAGACCATAGAATTGAATCGGGAAATACTTTTTATACTATTACTATTGAGTTTTCGGAAGATTTTAATAAATTATCCTATGTTTATATTATTAAAAATTTTTTTAAAAATGAACAAAACGATTTAGAGAAAAAAACACAGAATGAATAACAATTTAATTATCATAAATGTTTTACGTTTCTTTGCATTAATATTGCTTCAAGTATTGGTATTAAATAATATCCAATTTTCTGGTTACATTAATCCTTACGTATATGTGCTTTTTATTTTAATGTTGCCAGTACAAACGCCTGGTTGGATTGTTTTAATTTCCTCTTTTCTATTAGGCATTTCTATAGATATGTTTTCTGATTCACTTGGGTTGCATGCCACTGCCTCTGTACTAATAGCATTTATTCGCCCAAACATAATTAATATTTTATCTGCTAAAGAGGCATTTGTTGCAGGTGCTTATCCGGTTATTAAATATTATAGTCTTAAATGGTTTTTAACCTATGCTTTAATACTTGTATTAATTCATCATTCCATATTATTTTATTTAGAAATATTCGCTTTTAGAGAATTTTTTCATACTTTTTTACAGGTTATTGCCAGTTCTACTGCTACATTAATCTTAATTATTATTGGGCAATATATGTTTTACAAGCCTATTAAATAATGGAAATTTTAATTATTCAAATCAAAAAGCTTATCAATATTGGCTTTGTATTTTTTATTGATAATATTTCTTTTTAATTTTAAGGTAGGAGTTAGTTCTCCACTTTCTTGCGACCATTCTCCTGCAAGTAATTCATGCTTTTTTATTTGTTCATAAGAACCCAAAAAGTGATTGTATTTTTTTACTTCTTTTAAAAAACGATTTTTAATACGAGGCAAATTAATCATTTCTTCATTGGTAGTGTATTCAATTTCTTTATGCTCACACCAAGCCCGCAAATGATTAAAATCTGGCACTATTAATGCTGCTGCATATTTCTGGTTTTCGCCCAACACAATCATATTGTCAATAAAAGAAGATTCTTTAAATTTATCTTCTATTAGTTGAGGGGCAATATATTTACCAAAAGAGGTTTTAAAGAGTTCTTTCTTTCTCCCAGTAATTCGGAGTGGTCCTTCTTTTTCAAACACTCCTGTATCGCCTGTATGAAACCAACCTTGTTCATCAATTATTTGTTTTGTTTGTTCAGGGTCTTTATAATAACCCAACATTATATTGGGTCCTTTACAGAGTATTTCTCCATCATTAGCAATTTTAACTTCAACTCCTCTTAACACTGTTCCAACACAGCCAATTTTAATTCCATGAGGTTCAAAATTGCCAACGGTTATAACAGGAGAGGTTTCCGTTAACCCATAACCTTCAACAACTTGAATGCCTGCAGCCCATAAAATTTTCGCTAACTTTGGTTGTAAGGATGCGCCTCCCGAAACAATTATTTTAATATTGCTACCAAAAGCTGCTTTCCATTTGCTAAATACCAATTTGCGAGCAATTTTTAATTTTATTTTATAATAAAATGTATTTGAACCGTCAATTCTATAATGCTTACCAATACTTACTGCCCAAAAAAAGATATATTTTTTTATTCCTTTTAATTTTCTTCCAGTGGCAATAATTTTGTCATAAAATTTTTCAAGCACTCTTGGCACTGCACACATAATATCGGGCTGTACTTCTTTCATATTATCTGCAATCGTGGCTAAACTTTGAACATAATAAATGGAGAATCCTAAATATTGGTACATGTAGTTTAACATTCTTTCGTAAACGTGGCAAAGTGGAAGAAAGCTTAGTGCTTTTGCTTCTGAACCAAAGTAAGGGATATTAGATACGCCCCAAAAATTGCTAATAATATTGCGATGAGAGAGCATAACACCCTTGGGAATTCCAGTGGTGCCTGATGTGTATATAATCGTAGCTAAATCCTCTGTTTTTATTCCGTTTTTTATTTCCTCTAACAGAGAAGGATTTTTGTTTTCTGAGCCAAGTGCAATTAGTTCGTTTAAATGCTCAATTCCATGAAGGTTTTTAAACGTATAGATTGATTTAAGCGAAGGAATATTGGGTAGTATGTGTTTTATTTTTCTATAAAGTTCTTCACCTGCAACAAAAAGATACTTAATTTCTGCGTGGTTGAGGATGTATTCATAATCAGATTCGCTAACCGTAGGGTATATCGGCACATGAATGGCACCCACTTGCATAATTGCCATATCTAAAAAGTTCCATTCCGGCCGATTGTAGGTGATGGTGGCAATTTTGTCATCTTTATTAACACCTAACTTTAGAAAACCATAGCTAATATTGTTTACAATATCTATATATTCTTGTGCTGAATACTTTTTCCAACCACCATTGTCTTTTTCGGCAAGTGCATCGGTTTTCCATGCATATTTTTCTAAATAATGTGGTAATAAATCAAATAAACGTAGAATTTCCATGTTGTAATATATTTAAACTATCAAACCTACATAAATTTATTAATGAAGCAAAAAAAATAATTCCTAAATTCAAGTAATTGATGCAAATTAATCGAGGGAAATAGCTTAAAACCGTCCACAAGAAATATAAAATACTATATTTAGGCTGGTTGTGTAAATGCAGTTATACTAACAATTGGCATCTATTGCACGTTCATAATAGTTCAATTTTGACTTCGTCTTATTGAACTAGATTCTTGGAGCATCGGCATTAATCCAGACTTGATTGAATAATTTACTTTCTGTTTAAAAAATAGTATTGGAATTAGATTTATAAACGAAGTGAAATAAATCACCTTCTTAATTAGGGTCTGCTTAATTAATATAAAACCTTTGATAATAAAGTAAAAAATGATACTTTCACAGCAAATCAGTGCAAAGGAAAGCGATTAATTTTAGAAAAACCCTTGCACATAGAATAAGTCTAATTTAATTATCAAATTAGCATCTTATTTTTTTCGTCAACAAATTATTACTTCGACCCGTGCGTAAGCCCGAACGACAAGCAAGCAGGCTCTTGCGTGAATGCCAATTTTTTAGAATTTGTACAATTGTAGTCCTGC
>MNXO01000114.1 GCA_001872995.1 Bacteroidetes bacterium CG2_30_32_10
CTTTATGGGAAAAAAACGAGGAATTTAAGCATACAATAAATTCGGGTAATCAAGAGCTGGAGACTTCTTTCGGGGAACGAGTAACAAAAAAAAGTAGTGCAACAAAAGTTGCACTACACTAGATAGTCATTCGGTATAAACAATCGCCGTGTGACTTCTTTCGGGTAGGTAAAATTAAAAAAAAATAAAATATTTACAAAATAATTTGGAAATTGACACAGTATCTTTTTTATCAAGAAAAAAATAAAAAATAAAATATACTTTGATTGCCTTTCATAAAAATATTTATGAAAAATCATTTATTCAGCAGACCCTAAATAAGATTTTAGTCTTTTACAAACTTAACTACTTTCACTTTATCTCGGTATCTTATCTGGCAGGCATACATTCCTTGAGCAAGTTTACTGAAATCAAAAGTTTTGATATTATAGCCTTTTAAGCCATCACCACTATATAATTCTTTTATTTTACTACCAGTTGAACTATATAAATTCATTTCAAGATTATCAGCCAGAGGAAGTATAAAGGTTATGTTTAGTGTTCCTTCTGTGGGATTGGGGTATGGTTTTAATAAAATAAAATCTTCCACCAATGCCTTGCATTTTTCATCATTTGCAGGATTATCATCCTTGATTGATTCTGGAATAGATGCCCTAACACAAACATAATCTATTGTCTGGCTTGACAAAGGTATTTCGGCATTGAATTTATAATTGATTTGATTGCCCGACTCGAGAATTCCTGCCCAGCTTTCGCGAATGTTATTGCCTTGATTCGACTCAATATAAAGGTATAATTCTTCAATAGTACGGGTACCTAGATTGATTAAATCGGCAGATATGCTTAAATAATTATTGGTAATAGTAGTTTTTACATCTTTAACAGCTATATCAAGAGAAGAAGGAATTATTTTGATTTGTTTCGTAATACTATCATAACAATCGTTCTGGTTGTATGTAATTAATTTGATGTTATAGATACCATTTTCAGTAAAAGTATAGGTTGGATTCTTCGATATACTTGTGCCTGAATTATCGCCAAAGTTCCAATAATAAGATACACCTCCATTAGAGTTATTAGTAAAGTTTACAGTAAGAGGTGCAATGCCATACTTGGGAGAAAAAACAAAGTCTGCATCAGGTGAATCAAAGATAGTAACTTGTCTTGAAATTGAATCTGAACATCCTGCTTGTGTTTTGGTAATCAATTTAACAGTATATGAGCCTGGAGTTGGGAAAACAAATACTGGGTTTTGTAAAAGCGATGTATCCATATTGATTATTTGCCATTCCCAGCTTGTAATAGAGCCATTTTGCACATTGCTGTTATCTATAAACTGATAAGGAATGTTAGCACATATATCTGTTAATAGAAAATCTGAAAAAGGTTTTGGGTAAATAAATACCGGTTTAATAATAGATACTTCGCAACCATTCAAAGATTTTACGTTAAGAGTAACTTGATAGATACCCGCTGTATCGAAAAAATGAGATGGATTTGGAAGAACAGACGAATTCCCATCGCCAAAATCCCAATGCCACTCAATGATATTATTATAAACAGGAGTTTGTGTTAAATCGGTAAAATAAACGGATTCTCCCACACAGGTTTCTGTATATGAAAAATCTACATCGGCTGATGGTCGGACAATAATATTTTTAACAACTGTATCAAAACATCCTGCCTCAGAAGTAGAAATGAGTGTAATTGCATAATTATTAGCCGTAGTAAAAGTATGAATGGGATTTTGTAATGTTGATTCATTGCTAGTTCCACTACTTGGGTCACCAAAGTTCCAGTTCCAAGCTGTTATATTGCCTATTTGATTAAATGTATTGTCGTGAAATTGCACTGAAACATCACTGCAACCATTAGTTGGATACAAATCAGCCATTGGTATAGAATAAACCAAAACTTGTTGTGTTATTGAACGCAAACATCCAACATCGGAAATTGCAGTAAGTGTCGCATTATAGAAACCAGCTTGCTCATAGATATGTGTTGGATTTTGAATATTAGAAAAATAACCATCTCCAAAATCCCATTGCCATGCAGTAATTGTATTTGGTGGAGCAACTGAAGATTCATCAGTAAAATGAGTAACATCGCCCATACAAACCGAATCGGAAATAAAAGAAGTAATAGGAAGTAATCCTTTGATACTAATTTCTATTGTATCCACTGCGATGCAACCTAAATCATTAGTAACTGTAACCGAATAGGTTCCTGCGTTTTCAATAACAAAATAAGGATTAGTAGAATTATCATTCCAAAGGTAAGAAGTAGCTTGTGAACCACCCCAAACCAAGCGAAGGGTATCGCCCGAACATAATGCAGCGTCAGGACCCAAGCTGACTTTAGATGGAAAAGAATCTATACTTACATAAAATGTATCTGATATGGAGCAACCAAGTGTGTCGTTTACTGTAAGCCAGTATTTGCCAGCATTACTAATTGTAATTGCCGAATCCGTTTCGGCAGTGGACCAAAGAAAATTGTAATCGTGGTTTAAATGAGAATTGATAATAGCAGAAGAAAATTGGCAAATAGTTGTGTCGGTGAGAATGAGGGAGGGTTTGTTGACAATGATGGTATCCGTGGAAGTAAAATTGAAAATGTCCGTACACGTAACCGCATAAGTTCCGCCATTATAGACAATTAAAGTAGGTAATGTATCGCCAATTATACCGGTATTCCAAATATAATGCAAAAAGTGATCGCCCGCTTTTAATGTGTCTTGACAAACACCATACGATTTATTAATGTCAGCACCAAGATTGACAGGGGGGGCGTATTTATATCTCAGGTATTGTTCTACTCCCTTTCTTTCTATGTTTGTTAATGAATGGTTATAAATAATAATCTCAGCTATGTCGCTATTAAATTCATTTACCCATACTGGGCTAGCACCAATTTGAATATTATTAAATATTTGGTTCGAGTTATGAACTCCAGCAATAATATTATAACTATTTAATCTTTCAAAATGATTAGTTTGAACTGTGTCAATATAATAATCATTTGTAGTAAAAAAGGTTTCACCAGTAACACGGAAATCTGCAGTTCCTAATTTAATAATAGAAATGTATTTGGGTGGCGATTCCGAACACCCTAATAAAATAGGGTAGCTAACAGCTATATTTCCACCATTATATTTGTAAACAAAGAAAACCGTTTGAATATCAATAGGATTAGTAAAGGATAAATAATTAATCGCATTCGCAAACCGAATAACAGGTTTATTAAAAATAGCGCTATCTGCAAAAACGGGTTGATTGTTCGTAGTGTTTTGAAAAGCAAGATTATTGTTTCCACTTAAATCCGCCCATGAGGTCACTTTTTTTGTAATGGGAGTATAAACTACACCATTGTCAGCTGACAACCAAATTTGAAGTCCAGTAATTGAATTGGGAATAATAATTGTTTGAGCTTTGATATTGCATGGGAATATACCAAATAATACAAACAAAAAAGAAGATAAAACAATGAAATATTTAAATTTCGTTGTCATTGGTTTATTTTTATAAAGTTAATCCAAAAAAACTAAAAATTGATTCTGCAATATACAAAATTTCTGCCTTTTTTAATTCATAAAAAAATGGAAGTCTAATAATTGTGTTTGAAAAATGTTCAGAATTACTTAATGCTCTCCCATCGTGTTTTGGAGCATAATATGGGCTGAGATGCAAGGGTAGGTAGTGGAATACAGCCATTACATCCTTTGATTTTAAGTATGTCAATAAATTATTACGTGTTTTCTCATCATTACAAAGAATATAGAACATATGCGCATTATTAGTAGCGTAATCTGGGATAAATGGTAAATTAATTAATCCTTTTAACTCAATTGGTCTTAGGAGCTCATAATAAGATTGCCATATTTCTTTTCGTTTTTTTTGAATTTCATCAATTTTTTCAAGTTGGGCAAATAAAAAAGCAGCAATAATTTCAGAAGGCAAAAATGAAGAACCAATATCGACCCAGTTATACTTATCGACTTCTCCTCTATAGAAAGAAGAACGATTGGTGCCTTTTTCACGAATTATTTCTGAACGATTTGTAAAACTCATGTCATTAATTACTAACATACCTCCTTCTCCTGAAATAATATTTTTAGTTTCGTGAAATGAAAAAGTGGCTAAATTTCCAATACTACCAATAGCCTTACCTTTATAATAAGAATCTATTGCTTGGGCTGCATCTTCAATTACAAATAAATTGTATTTTTTTGCAATGCTGATAATCTTATCCATTTCACAAGCTATACCACTGTAATGCACGGGAATTATAGCCTTAGTTTTAGGAGTAATAAGTTCTTCAATTTTTTCAGCATCAATGTTTGGATGCTCTTTCATACAATCTGCAAAAATAATCTTAGCTCCTCTCAGCACAAAAGCATTTGCAGTAGAAACAAATGTAAAAGATGGAACAATCACTTCATCGCCAGGTTTTATATCAATTAGCAGGGCTGCCATTTCTAATGCGTCAGTACATGATGTAGTTAAAAGGCATTTTTGAAAACCATATCTTGAAGTAAAAAAATCCTGACTTCTTTTAGTAAAACTCCCATCACCAGATATTTTTCCATTGGACACCGCTTCTCTTATGTACTCCAATTCTTTTCCAGAAAGAAATGGTTTATTAAATGTAATCATATTTATGAGTTTTGAAACGAGTTCTGACATTTTTAATAGGGAAAATAGATTTTTTAGTCTCTTCAAATACAGCTTCTTTTAATAATAAAAGTCCTTTATTACAAACAACCACTGGAAATCCATCTTTTATAAAAACTACTTTCCCTATATCTCTTATTTCAATATTTACATCTTCAATTTCGGTTGCATCATATATTCTTATAAGTTCATTATTCATGTATGTAGAAGCTCCTTTATATGGGAAACCTATGCTATCAATAAATCTTTTATTGTATGTCGAAGAGTTTCTCCAGTCAATAAGATAATCAAAATCATCTCTCCACAATGAATATGTAGCTTCTTTATTATCCTGAACTTTTACCTGTAAATCAGCTTTTTCATTTAAACGATTAATTATATGCAAAACAATTTCGCAATAAATAAGCGATATAGATTTGAAAACTTCAATTAACTTAATTGGATATTTTATTGTCAATGATTTTTGAAAAATAATTGGACCAGTATCATAACTTTCATTTGCAAATAAAGCAGTTGCTCCAATAGTTGTGTCTTCATTCAAAAGAGCAGTCACAATTGGAGAAAAACCTCTATATTTTGGCAATAAAGAATCATGTATTATGATTAAATTCATCACATCAGGAATAATCCACTTCCATGAGATAGCAAAACGATATGTTACATTATCATTAAATTTTTCTTTTGCATTGTAAAAGACTATATTATTCTTTTCAGTTAAACTTTTTATTTCATTATACCAATCTTTTTCAACATTTATATCTTTTGAACTAACAACATATTTAATTTGATTTGCATCAATGTTTTCAAGAACAATTTTTAATACCTCAAAGCCTTTGCAGGACATTAAATAGAATCCGAAAGTTAATTTTTTAGCATTCATTATTGATAAAATTAATAAAGTAAGCAACTTGTTTTTTGGGTTTTAACATTGAAAGAGCTAAATTACGACAATTATCAACATAATTAATGTAATTTTCATTCGTCTGAAACAATACTTTTTTGATACCAAAAGCCAAATCTTTATAATCTTTAAGTATGGCTCTATAACCTGTTTCGAAATTGAGCACTAAATCTTTTGCAACACCATTATCAAAAGCAACAACAGGTGTTCCGCACATAATTGCCTCATTGATCATCATTGGACCTGCGTCCTCAATAGAGGAACATACATATAAGTCAGAAGCCTGATATATCATTGCTAATTTTGCATCATCATTTATCCTTCCAATAAATAAAGTTTCAAATGGTAATTTTGTATGAATATCACCTTTCTTTTCACCAATAACTAAGAGTAATATTTCTTCCCTTGTTTTTCTATCAATGGTTTCATTTAAATGATTTAAAGCTTTTATTAGATATGAAAACCCTTTTCTTTTTTCTTCTATATCAAGAGAACCTATAAGTATTATTTTTTTATTTAATGGAATATTCAATATTTTACGAACATCATTTTTATTTGCAGGTTTAAAAATATTGTTATCAATAGATAAAAATATTTTAATAATGTTTTTTGATGAGAATAAAGAACTTTGCTTTGCCTGCTCTTCTAAAGAAGAGGTTGGTGCAATGAATGATATTTTGCTATCAGATAAGTATTTATTTTTTTTCTTTAAATTTTTAAATGCTCTGTTTTTTTGTTTAACATTCAAAATTGCAGGACAGAGATTACAATCCTTTTGATAACCTTTACATTCCCACGCATAATGGCAGCCTCCTGTAAGCGGAGCCATGTCTAATCCACACCAATATATCGCAGCTCCTGTATATTTGCCAAATTTATATATATCTCGTGCTATTATAAAATCCGATATCCAATGAAAAATAATAACATCAGGTTTGAAATTTATTAATTTTAATGCTTTTTTTACACTTATCATAGAAAAAGCTTCAGATAAATTGTAGAAATAATAATTTGGATCGGTTTTTAATGCAAAAACTTTATGTTTTAAACGGTATGCTATTCGATAATGCAAATCCACAGGGTATTGAATAATATTTGGGTCTTCTATAGTTTTATTTAACACCAATACTTTTGAGTTAACACCGAAATTCAACATGGCATAATGTAAATTTAATGCAGCTCTTGCTGCACCTAGCTTATCGTAAGTGTTAACATGCAATACATTCATTTTATTGCTTCAATGTAAAGTGAATTTGGTTGGCGAATTGCTCCATCTATTAAGTCTAAATTTTGTTGTTCCCAATTTGGTATCATACTATGGAATGCATCTGTTAAATTGACCTTTGAGAAATGGCACTCTTGCAATAATTTACTTAAAGAATACCGATCATACATCCATAAATGATTTTCCCCTATAGTTCTGAATTTTCCAATATCTATTAAGTGGGATTTATTGCCTAATATAATTTTTGCAAATTTAAATCTAAAACGAGATATTACCCTAAAAATTTCTGATTAATATTATTTTTCAAATGATATGTATTAGGTGTATGATTAATGTTACGTAAATCTTTTACTTCTGAACCAATTCGGTTAATAATATAATTTTCATTAATTAATTGTTTATTTTTAATATAGTTCATCATTTCACCCCCACTTTTATTTCTAATCATCTGGTCTATCATTTCTATAACAATCCATTCATAATTAGTCTGTGCATTTTTATCTCCCAATAATGATTTTTCTAATTGTAGCAGATATTCTTTAGCAATCCCTTCTAAATCTGGGACAACAATTCTTAGAATGCCATTTGGTTTTAATACTCTGTAACATTCTTTTATAAAATTTATACCATTATGTTTGTTGAAATGCTCAAATAAATGAGAATTATATATAACGTCTATTTCATCATCCTTAAAAGGAATTCCATTCAAAAGATTACAAGGAAAAACATTTTCACCTGTTTTTGTATAATCAATATTTATCCATTCGGCATGATAATGTTTACCACATCCGAGATTCAACAATTTCATTATTTTTTTTTAATTAAAAGTCTTTAATTTAAATATTATTCTGTCAAAAATAGTTGGATGATTATTTTTTTTATACCACTTTGTAATTTTCTGATATGCTTTTTCATTATGTTTAACTTCTTGTTTAATTATGTTTAATTTAGCTACTAAATCTTTATGGTAAAATATATTTGACGATTTACAGTGAACTCCACTATTATCATGTCCAATATTTTGGACAAGTGATTTGCCAGGCCATAAACCATAGCCTTCTTTTAAGAAAACGCTCGCATACCATCTGATGTCATAAGGCCAATTATTGTTAATTGATGATTTTAACATCCCGATATAATCAACGTTATTATCAAAATTAAATTGCTTTATTTTATCGAGGGGTAAATCAATAATACTCTCATATAATGATCTACTATCAGAGTTAAAATATTTCCAAGCACTTTTCCAGGTGCCCCATCCCCATGGATTGGTGCCTCCATAAAGAAAAAAAGTATCAGGTAAATTATTTAGTTTTGGAAAATTATAGCCTGATATCACCATTACTTCATTAATGTTTTCATAAAGATTTAATGAACGATTCATATATTCTAAAAAGTATGAAGAAGTAACTATGTCGTCTTCCAAAACAATAATTTTTTCGTATTTATTAATTATTTCAGTAATTCCAGTTATCATAACATTTTCAACACCAATGTTTTTTTCTCGCTCTATTATTTCAACTTGCTTGCACCATTTTTTTTCTCTAATCAAACATCTGACTTCTTTTATTTCATTTAATTGTGCATCTGTTGCATTTTCTTTTGCTCCATCCGCATATATATATAGTATTGATTGATCTGCAAGCGAATTCTTAGACAGTGCTTCAAGTGTTTGTCTTGTATGCCAAGGTCTGTTATAGACAAATAAAACTATAGGGGCTAATTTTTTTTCCATGCTTCATTTTATTATTGGCAAAATTACGTAATTATTTCACTAAAAAATTGTTTAAGAATTTATAAAAAAACAATTGTCATTAAAAGCAAAGTTTCACGAAGTATTGCGATAATAACCTCGTGAAACTTTGAGCATTTCTTAGGGCTGTCTTGTCGTAAAAATCTTAATTCACAAACTGCTTAGCATAGTATTTTGCGGTGAGCTTTTCGCCTGTTGCTTTTTCTATCATATCATTCCAGTAATACATTTTTCCGGGCATAAACACTTTTTCTTTCAAAAATTTCCCAACTTCTGCATTGCCATAGAAGCTTTGGTTTTTATAATCTTCCGATTTAATAATATTTTTGGTTATATAATAATACAATTGAGAAGCAAGCAATTCGCCTAAAAGATAATTATGGTAATAGCATGGATAAGCAGCAATATGTATTTTAGTTGCCCAATCGGGTTCGTTTCTATCTGCAGGTTTTTTAATCATTTGATATTTTTCAACCATATCCCACCATAGTTTATTTAAATCTTGGTCGGGATTGGTGTACATTTCTTTTTCAAAATGATACATTACTTGAGCCCAGCGGCTAAAAACTAATTGTTCTAAACGTAATACCTTAAAACTTTCTTCTGCAATCTTTTGTTTTTCTTGATCAGAAATTCCTACAACATCTTTTAACCATTGTGGGTTTGAAGAAAAACGACCAAACATCATTGCAATTGCTTCAGTAGTAAAAGTATGTGCTGGTTCCCTTAAGACATAAGGTAAATTAATATCAATATATTTATCATAACAAGCATGACCAAATTCGTGTAAGGAAGTACCCATCCAATTGGCATTGGGTTTAATATTACATAACACTCTTACATCTCCATTATTATCAATGTCAGTGCAAAAAGCATGTTGATTTTTCCCTGGTTTTTCATAAAGGTCGCTACTTTTAAGCATATCTATAATATCCAAACCAATACTGCTGTAATAATTTTGAGTTAGTGCAGCAATATCTTTGCTTTTATAATATTGGTCTAAATCAACTTTGTAAATTTTAGGTGCGGTCTGAAAATACCTATCCTGATAATGCCAAGGCATAATGTCTTCTTTCTTAATTTTAAGGCGTTTTGCTAAATAAGAATCTATTTCGTCTTTTAAGGAAGCATAAGTGTTTCTAGTCAAGCTATCTAATTCATTGAAAATTTTATCAATATCTTGTGGATTCTGATCGCTAAGCGTAAGGCTCATTTCGTGATAGTTTTTAAAACCAAGTTCTTTGGCAACTTCATTGCGCAATTTTACAATTTTAATAACATCAGCTGAAACAACTGGTCCAATCTTTTTACAAGCCATCCAAGTATTTTTTAATTGTTCCGAATTGGTTGATGTGCTAAGAATTTCTTCTACCTTATTATCGGTAAGTGTATCTTTGCCAATTACGGTACGAAAAGTGTTAAACTTTTTTTCAATTTCATTTTCCAAGTTCACAATGTCTTCCATTTTTTTAGGGTCGGCTTGTTTTTCAAGGTAAATATTATAAATAACATCTAATTCACGTTTTTGAGTAGAATCTGTTATTGAATTAGATGCCTTAATTTTTTTAAGCAAGGCAAAATCATCTTTGTTGGCTAAGACCTTATTACGTTGAATTTCTATATCTGCATTTTTTTGAAAGTCTTCACTTTTGCCAGTTATAGAAGCATTCCAATAAGCAAGATTAGCATCTTTATCCATTTGAGCAATGGTGTCTTCATACCTTTTAACAAAAGCCTCAAATTCTTTTTTCATATCTTTATTTTTGTTAGAATTACCGCATCCGGTAAATAAAATAATCGCTATAATAACTGATAGCGAAACTAAATAATTATTGATTTTCATACACTCTATATTTTAGTTAATAAACTTCAAAATTAAACAGAAAGATTGAGAATTTGATTAAAAAAATAAAAATCAGAGAATTCTTAAATTCGTTCACTTTTTGCATAGGCTCCATGATGCATAGAACTTAATAAAAATGAATACACAGCCTATATTTTTAGGCTGTGTCATATAAAATTGTTACCCTAACCAATAAAACTGCTGTATTTATTATAATTTAATTTT
>MNXO01000172.1 GCA_001872995.1 Bacteroidetes bacterium CG2_30_32_10
CATCGATGATTCGGGCTATCTGCAACGCGAAACAACTGCAATGGTTGATGACTTGGCATTTACACTAAATATTATTACAACCAATGAAGAAGTAATTCAAGTTTTAAAAATAATTCAAGAATTTGACCCAGCTGGAGTTGGTGCTCGAAATTTACAGGAATGCCTTTTAATTCAACTAAAAAGAGAAAATACAAAAAGCGATTCTATTAAAAATGCGATTCTAATTATTGAAAAGTATTTTAACGATTTCATTAAAAAACATTACAACCTAATAATAAAAAAAATAAACATTCAAGAAAGTGTTTTAAAAGAAGCCATTGACCAAATTCTCAAATTAAACCCTAAACCTGGCAACTCTCTGAACGAAATTAACAAAACGGAACAATATGTCATCCCCGATTTCTCAGTAATTTGTAATGATGGTATAGTTGAATTATCTCTTAACTCGAGAAACTCACCCGAATTGAAAGTTAGCAAGGTCTATTCTGAAATGCTTGATTCCTTTAGTAAAAACAAAAGTGAATCTCAAAAAAAAGAAGCATTAATGTTTGTAAGACAAAAAATTGATTCAGCAAAGTCTTTTATTGACTCAATTAAGCAACGACAAGATACTCTTCTTATCACGATGGAAGCCATTATCAATTATCAGAAAAAGTTTTTTTTAACTGGAGACGAAACTACGCTTAAACCTATGATTTTGAAAAATATTGCAGACCAAGTTGGACTCGATATATCAACAATATCAAGAGTAGCAAATAGCAAATATGTTCAAACTCCTTATGGAACTTTTCTTTTAAAAAGTTTTTTTTCGGAATCTACCCAAAACGATCAAGGAGAAGAAATATCTACTAGAGAAGTAAAAAAATTTATGCAAGATTTCATTAATAACGAAGATAAAAAAAATCCTGTTACCGATGATAAACTTACCAAATTGCTAAAACAACAAGGATATAATGTAGCTCGCCGAACGATTGCAAAATACAGAAAGCATCTTAATATTCCAGTTGCTAAACTAAGAAAAGAATTATAATCAATTCTCCTTCATTTATTATTTATTCGCTCCACAACTTTTTCGGCACAGCGAACGCCATCTATTGCTGAAGAAACAATACCACCAGCATATCCAGAACCTTCACCACAAGGAAATAGATTTTTTATTTGAATATGCTCTAAGGTTTCTTTATCTCTAGGAATTCTTACAGGCGAAGAGGTTCTGGTTTCTACGCCAAGCAAAACAGCTTCGTTGGTATAAAAGCCTTTCATTTTATTATTAAATTCTTTAAATGCCAACTTTAATCTTGAAGTAATAAAATGTGGTAATATTTCTTTTATTGATGCAGAAACAATTCCAGGAATATAAGAAGTTGGGGGCAAATTAGCCGAAGTTCTATCATTAACAAAATCAACCATTCGTTGTGCGGGAGCAGTTTGTGTTTTGCCACCTGCGTTAAATGCAGCTTTTTCGATAGCTGATTGAAAATACAAACCAGCTAATGCACCATATTCGCTATATTGCGAAAAATCTTCAACTTCTAATCCAACAACAATACCTGCATTGGCAAAAGGCGAATTTCTTTGAGAATTTGACATACCGTTAACAACAACTTGCTCTTTGCCAGTTGAAGCCGGAACAATGATTCCTCCTGGACACATACAAAAAGAAAAAACACCTCTTCCTTCCACTTGTTGAATAACATTATAAGAGGCGGCAGGAAGCAAATTACCCCTTTCTGGCTGATGGTATTGAATAGAATCAATGAGTTGCTGCTGATGTTCAACCCTAACGCCAATAGCAAATGGTTTTACTTCTAAAGCAACCTTTTTCTCTTGTAATAGATGATAAACATCGCTTGCCGAATGACCCGTAGCTAATATTACAGATTCTCCAAAATAAGAATCTTTGTTGTTGGTTACTACACCTCTAATGATTGAATTTTCTATAATTAAATCGGTAACTTTACTATTAAAATGATATTCACCACCACAATTAACAATTGTTTCCCGAATATTTGAAATAATCTTTGGCAATTTATCAGTTCCAATATGAGGATGTGCATCAATACAAATTTCCTCACTTGCACCATGTTCTATCAATATATCCAGTATTTCTTTTACATTACCTCTTTTAGTTGAACGTGTATAGAGCTTTCCATCAGAAAAAGTACCTGCTCCTCCTTCGCCAAAACAATAATTAGATTCTTCATTCATCAAATTTTCTCTGTTTAAGCTTGCAATATCAAGTTTTCGGGTATGAACATCCTTCCCTCTTTCAATAATAACAGGTTTAATTCCTAATTCAATAAGTTTGAGTGCAGCAAATAAACCTGCTGGTCCAGCTCCAACAATAACAACAGCCTTTTTATTACTTACATCAATATATTTTCTTTTTTCTGTAATAATTTGCGGAGGTAACTCATCAATAAATACTTCAAAGGTTAAGTGTATCTTTATATTTCTAGAGCGGGCATCAATAGTTCTTTTCAATAAGCGAAAATAAGAGATTTGTGTTTTCTTAACACCAGTAAACTGAGAGAGATAATTAATATACACATCCGAATTTGCTGCTTCTTCGGGCGAAAGATAAAATGTAATTTCTTTTTGCATGAGGTATTTATTTACTCGAAAGTAATTGAAACAAGGGATATTTTAGAGTTTAAACGAGTAATCGGATCAGTGAAAATACTATTTTCTCTCTTCAACAAATCGGAGATTCCAAATGCTATTTTATATTCCATAGAAAATTTAAAGAGAGGTAAATAATAATCAAACCCGACACCCGCAAGATACTGGTAGTCGCTTTTCTTTAATTTAACAATATATTCCTCAGTATCTGCTTTCTTTTTAAATTGTGAAGCCAAATCGAAACTATATTTCATCCCACCAACAACATATACCCTGAAATTATTAATACGATTCGATTTATATTTTATGGTTAAAGGCAAATCAATAAATGTGGATTCAATTTTCTTATTGTATATGACAATATTAGTATCTTTTTCCTTGATTGTATATTCTAATACCCTTTCACCAAAAGACAGTGCAGGAATGAAGCGTAAATCTATATTATCAGCAATTCTTAAATTTGAAACTATTCCAATATCAAATCCTTTTTGAGGAATAGATTGCAAAACCATAAGCGAATCGAATGGTTTGTAACTTGGAATCGTCTTAAGCATAAAATCCATTTGATTTATACCAAGCATAAATCCAAAATGATACGGTTTTTTATCGTATTTAGGGGTATTTGGCGATTTAACATTCTGTGAATTTACAATATTAGACAAAAACCCAAGTATTATAAATACTATTAATATATGTTTTTTGTGTTTTTTCAATTTCAAATTTTTAATGAAAACGAATATTTTAACTTTATATTATAATTTTACAAAATTATTATTTTTTGTTAATTTTTCACCAATATAGATAGAAGCTATTCCAAATGTAAGTTTAATATGCTTTATCGTATCAAAGCCTGCTTGCTGCATAATGTTTGCAAACTCTTCGCCTTGTGGAAATGCTGAAACCGAAGCTGGCAAATAAGTATAAGCAAATTTATTTTTTGAAACCAACCTGCCCAATAATGGTAATATGAATTTAAAATAAAATTGATACAACTGCTTCACAGGAAACATTGTGGGCATAGAAAATTCAAGTATCACAGCTTTTCCGCCATTTTTGGTAACTCTATGAATTTCACTTAAGCCTTTCTTTAGATTTTCGAAATTTCTAACTCCGAAAGCAACGGTTACTGCATCAAACAAATTATTTTTAAAAGGTAAATTTTCTGAATCAGCCGTAAACACTTCGATTATATTATTTAATTTTCTCTTTCTAATTTTCTCTTTGGCAATTGTAAGCATTTCTTCTGCAATATCTATGCCTATAATTTTATTTGGTTTTATTTTGGCTATTTGTATTGCTAAATCGCCTGTTCCAGTAGCAATGTCAAGAATTTCTTTAGGTTGAAAGGTGCTCAGTATTTGAATTACTCTCCTTCGCCAATATTTATCAATACCTAAAGAAAGAAAATGATTAAGAAAATCATATCGTTTGGCAATATTGTTAAACATTGCACGGACGTTTTTTTTGTCTGGCGCTATTCTTTGGCTATTTGTTATCTCTTTCATTTGTGTTAAGGGGCTAATCGTTCAATAATCCATGTTGCATCTTCTTTTCTATATTGTAATCTGTCGTGCAATCTATCGGCTCTTCCTTGCCAAAACTCAAATAAATCTGGTTCTAAACAATATCCTCCCCAATTGGCGGGACGATGAATTTCTTTATTTTGTAATTTTGTTTCTATTTTAGTTTTTAAATCTTCAAGATATTGGCTGTTTAAGATTACTTGGCTTTGAGGCGAAACAATTGCTCCTATTTTGTTTCCCAATGGACGTTCTTCAAAATAACTATCAGATTGGTCATTAGAAATCTTTGAAATTGCTCCTTCAATTCTAACTTGCCTTTCGATGTTGTGCCAAAAGAAAACAATGGCAGCATAATTATTTTGAGATATTTGTTTCCCTTTTTTACTTTCATAATTAGTAAAGAACACAAATCCTTTCTCATCGAAGTCTTTCAACAAAACAACTCTCGCTGAGGGTTTATTGTTTTCACCAACTGTAGCAAAAATCATAGCATTTACTTCTGAATTTTCATTCATTAACGCGTCTTCAAACCAGTTATTAAATTGTAAAAAAGGATTTTTATTCACTTCTTTTTTACTTAAAGTGAGTTTGGTATAGTTTTTCCTAAACTTTTTAAGGTCAGTGCTTGCCATGCAATTATTGGAAAAGAGTTAAAGAAAATAGATAAAACGATTAATCAATAAAAGAAGCTGTTTTGGCTTTCAGTTCAGAAAGTTTTTTGATGTTGGTATTAATTTCATCGGTTTCCACTAAACCATCTTTAAGACGAATAATACGACGAGCACAACGAGCAATATCTTCTTCGTGTGTAACAATGATAATTGTATTCCCAGCTTTATTAATCTCTTCAAAGAGCTGCATAATTTCAATAGAAGTTTTAGAATCTAAATTTCCAGTAGGTTCATCGGCAAGTATAATAGATGGATTATTTACCAAGGCTCTTGCAATGGCAACGCGTTGTCGTTGACCACCAGATAATTCGTTAGGTTTATGGTCAACTCTATCGGCAAGACTCACATTTTTCAATACATCAAGAGCTCTTTCTTTTCTTTTTTCTTTTCTAATGCCAGCATATATTAATGGTAGCATTACATTTTCTAGCGCTGAAGACTTGGGCAATAAATTAAATGTTTGAAACACAAAACCAATTTCTTTATTTCTTATTTCTGCAAGCTCATTGTCTGTCATCTTACTTACATCTTTGCTATTTAAAATATATTCTCCTTTTGTAGGAGTATCAAGACAGCCCAAAATATTCATTAAAGTAGATTTGCCAGAGCCGGAAGGTCCCATCAACGCCACATATTCATTTTTAAAAATCTTTAACGTAATGGAGCGTAATGCCTGTACCGATTGAGTTCCAACTTTATAATGTTTGGCAATATCATTTAAAGTAATGATTTCTTGTGTTGTCATATTTAGAAAAATCTATACAAACTTACATGTTTTTATTAATATGCAAAGCTAAAAAACTAAATTGGTTTTATTTATATTAGCACCTATGAATTTATAAACATAAAAAACTACGTTAAAATCGTATTAAAAAATTTTGCTTGCTGAGTTCTTTTTTAAAGAATACAATTCCCAAAAAATGAAGGTCAAGTGTTAGCGTTACGCTTTCGTTTTGTTGTATGCACTTCCAAGCCTCATCCATTTCCTCAGACCAATGAATATCATCAAAAACAAACACCGAATCATTGCTTGCATTTTGTAAACAGAGATTAAAGTAATTTAAAGTAGGTTCTTTTCTATGATTACCATCAAAAAAAACAAACTCAACTTTGTTTAAATTATTTAAAATTAGGGGTAATGCTTCATCAAAATTTTTGTTTGCAATTTCAATATTGGCAATGTGGTGATTATTAAAATTTTGTTGGGCAATAGCTGCGGTTTTTCGACATCCTTCAATGGTAATTACTTTCCCATTGGGTATTGCTTGAGCCAAATAAACAGACGTGATTCCTAACGAAGTTCCTATTTCAATAATATTGTTTGGTTGAAAATGCTTGGCAAGTCTATAGATTAGCTGTGCATATTTCGGCGATTTTAGACTATACTTTGCAATATTTTTTATGTTACGATTTTTTTTAAAATTATTAATTGAACCGGCACCCAAATCTTCAATTTCAATAGATAATTTGTTCTTCAGCATTTCTTTTCTAATTATTTCGGGCAGTGTATATGCTTGTTTGAATTTTCTGTCCAATATTACCTCAGTTAACAAAGTATAAGCAAAAGGCGGATGTATGGCATGCTTTGTATTTGATTTAATATAATATTGAAAATACTGCAATGCTGCTTTTAGGCGATTCATTTGAATTATCAATTTTGATTAATAATAATCTAAAGGTAATTTATAAATTTGCAATCTAAATTAATGCAAAAATACAAAGGTGTTTAATAAAATCAATCAATATCTTTCTTTAGTAAAATTTGCCCATACGCTTTTTGCTTTACCTTTTGCATTTATAGGATTGTTCCTTGCAGTAAGAACCGAAAATATCCATATTAATTATCTTTTAGGTATTCTTGTTTTACTTTGTATGATTTTTGCCCGCAATACTGCCATGGCTTTTAATCGCTTCATTGATAGAAATATTGACAAAAAGAATGAGCGGACAGCAAATAGAGAAATTCCTGCAAAAACGATACTGCCTGTTAATGCTCTAATTTTTGTTATTCTAAATGCTACATTATTTATTATTACTACATTTTTTATCAACCAGCTTTGCTTTTTTCTTTCTCCTATTGCATTATTAGTTATAATGGGATATAGTTATACCAAGCGATTTACTTTTCTTTGTCATTTGATACTTGGTATTGGCTTGTCATTAGCTCCAATTGGCGCTTTTATTGCTGTAACTGGTTTTTTCAAACTATTACCTTTGCTGTTTTCTTCTATGGTGTTGTTTTGGGTGAGCGGTTTTGACATTATTTACGCCCTTCAAGATGTTGAATTCGATAAATCACAACATTTAAAGTCAATACCGGTAAAGATTGGCATTGCTAATTCTTTGAAAGTATCTTTAATTTTACATATTATTACAGCAATTTTTGTGGTCTTTGCTGGTTTTTATGGTCATTTTGGAATTTACTTTTGGATTGGAGCAACTATATTTATTTTTTTACTTTTTTATCAGCATATTATTATTAGTTCCAAAGATTTGAGTAAAATTAACATTGCTTTTTTTACCACCAATGGAATTGCTAGCGTATTGTTTGCTATATTTGTAATCATCGCAATGTATTATTAAATTCGATTTTAAAAATTAAAAATAAAATGAGCAACATCGCCCTTTTTGCTTCTGGTAATGGCACCAATGCTGATAACATTATTCGTTATTTTCAAAAAAACATTGATATTAAAGTAAATTTAGTACTTAGCAATAAAGCAGAAGCTTATGTGCTCGAAAGAATAAAACCCTATACTATTGATTCATTTGTTTTCAATTCAAATGAACTAAGAAATACCAATATTGTGCTTGATAAGTTGAGGGAATATAAAATCGACTTCATTGTTTTAGCTGGTTTTCTGCTAATGATACCCGAAAATATTCTAAATGCATTTCCTAATAAAATAATCAACATACACCCTGCATTATTACCCAAATTTGGCGGCAAAGGAATGCATGGTATGCATGTACATCATTCTGTTATTGAAGCAAAAGAAACAGAAAGCGGCATTAGCATCCATTATGTGAATGCAAAATACGATGAAGGCAACATTATTTTTCAAGCAAAATGTAGCATTTTACCTAATGATACTCCTGAAATACTTGCCAATAAAATACATCAGCTTGAACAACAACATTTTCCTAAAATCATTGAGCAAGTCGTTGCTAAATTAAAATAAAAACTTCTAATTAAAAGTATTATCAATTCAATGATTTAAGATTTTCTAAGGCAACAGGCATAAATTGATGAACATTTCCCACAATAGTAGATGTTTCCATACTATCACAATCAGCGCAAGTATTAAAGCCTTTAGATTTTACACAATTTCTTATTTCGCATTGAGCGCAATGTGAAAATTTTACACCCGCTTCTCTACATCCAGTACAATTGATTGTTTCAGGAGAAATATCTGGTGCATTGTATTGTGATTTCCATTTTTTTGCTGTTAAAGCACGCAACGCGTTATCATTGTTCATAGTGGCAACTCGAGCATCACAAGTAGCACAATCTAATACTAAACCGCCAACAAGAAATATTAAATACAATATTTTGGCTGGTTTTGTAAATGCCGACAGACTAACAATTGTGATTTATAAACGAAGCGAAATAAATCACCTACTTGTAAGCAAGTCGGTATAAACCACAACATGCAATTAGTTTTTCCATCTTTGCTTGATTTTAGAGATTGATAATTTATTTTTTAACTAATTTCAAAAATAATAATTATACTTCTATTTCACTCCCTTTTCAATAAAAAATGTAGTATATTTTTTGTCCTCAACTAATATATGATGTTTTAACCATTCTTTTAAAAAAGAAGTAATTTCAAAAGAAAGAATTAGGGTGCCATTATTGAATTTCTCTTCAAAATCTTTCACTTTACTTGCAAAAATATGATGTTGTTTTTGGTGTAAATCAAAATCTTGATAATTGAATTTTAACATATAACTCTCTTCATAATCAAAATGAAATTGCGCGTATTTCTTCATTTCATTGATTAATATAGAAATATTTTCATTATTAGTACGATTTTTGAGGTTATCATAAAAATCGTTGATCATATTAATCAATATTTTATGTTGATCGTCAATCGAAGCAACACCAACACTAAAAGTGTTATTCCACTTAAAAAATGCCATTTCTATAATTTATTTTCTTTTTGAGGTTTCTTTCTAAACATATCTCCAATTAAATAACCCATCAATGCACCCCAAAGCATCGTTAGCCAAGGATTTGAGGTGATTGCACAGCCACCTGAAGAGCATCCAACAAATTTGTAATAAGCAAATCCGCCAATGATACCAATTAATAAACCCACTACTGAAGCAAAAGAGAAGGCTTTTTTAACCTTCTCTTTTAAATCTATTTTTTTTTCTTTTTCAGTGTTATCTATCATTTTATTTTTTTTCTTTTAAAAGGATGTCATTTATCATTTGAACCAATGATGGTTTTGGCAAAGCACCTGCCGACATTTGTGGTTGTTCGTCCATAGGACAAAACAACATTGATGGAATGCTTCTTATTCCAAATACAGACGAAAGTTCTTGTTCTACTTCAGTATCAATCTTATAAATATCAACTTTGCCAGCATATTCTTTATCTAATTTTTCTAAAATAGGTGCTACCATTTTGCAAGGTCCGCACCAATCGGCATAAAAATCTATGATGCAAGGTTTACTGCCTGCAAATTTCCATTCTTTATTATTTTCATAATCGAATACTTTTTTTATAAATGTTTCTTTTGTTAAATGTTCCATGATTATTTTAAATTTATTTATTACTAATTTGAATATTAATACATCGTAATTGAACCAATTACTATTTTAAAAGTTCTTTAACTTTTGCAACCAATGCTTCTTTTTGCTGAACTCCTACATATTTTTGCAACAGTTTGCCGTTTTTAAATATAAGTATAGTAGGAATCATTGTAACATTATACTTTGATGAGATTACAGGATTCTTGTCTGTATCAAGTTTGCAAATTTTAGCTTTTGCTCCTAGCTCTTCTGCCACTTTATCAATAATAGGACCTTGCATTTTACATGGACCACACCATACTGCCCAAAAATCTACTAATGTTACCCCTGTTTTAATAGTTTGTTCGAAGGTTTGATTGGTGAGAATAATTGTTTTCCCAATAGTAGTCTTATTTTCCTCTGAAGAAATATTGCTGCTATTAGAAATATTAATCGTTACAATACTTACTACAATGGCAGCTAAAACCGCTAAAGTTACTGCTTTCATTGATTTCGTTTCTAAAAATTTCATCGTTTCTTTTTTTAAGTTTTACATTAATTTCTATAATAATGTTCCATAAACCAAAGCTATTATTAACTTATGCAACATTTAATAATATATATATATTTATATTAGATGCTATTTTATTAACAAAATATATGCCACAAATTTTGTAAAATTTTTAAACTATTTTTGCAATTGTTTAATTAAAATCTGTTCATAAAAAGAAACAACTAACTATTTAATTTCATTAATGTCCGATAAAAAAAAATGTTACGTACCTACGGCACGTAAAATATTTCGGTTATGTTTAATCTACCGACCTTTTGTCCCTATGGGTACAAGATATTGGTAGAATTTATTATCAACAAAAAACTAAAGCCCCTTATGTGGCTTAAGTTTATAA
>MNXO01000024.1 GCA_001872995.1 Bacteroidetes bacterium CG2_30_32_10
CCTTTTCAATTACATCAATTTATTCAATTTTCTGGAAAATCCAGATAAAGATTGGGGAAAAACACTTTATAATCAGGAACAATTTTCTCTTTTCTAAGGGGGCTTACTTTTTTAAAAGGATAAAAAACAAAAAACACAAACTGATCTACAGGCATTTACACCAATTGAAATATATTTTGTATTTTTATCGGACAATAGTGATTAGTTTTGCAAAAATCTTAAAAATATAAAATATACATGCAAGAAGAAAAAACATTAAAAATTGTGGACACAACATCAAATCCTTCGCCATTAGGACTATGCGGATTCGCTCTTACAACCATTTTATTAAACTTTCATAATGTGGGACTATTTGGATTAGACTCCTCTATTTTAGCGATGGGTTTATTCTATGGTGGTTTAATTCAAATTATAGTTGGCGTAATGGAATGGAAAAAAGGAAATACCTTTGGAACGCTTGCATTTGCTTCTTATGGCGCATTTTGGATTACCTTGGTGGCTTTAATGATAATGCCTAAAATGGGCATAGGAGATGCTCCTTCTGATATTTCTATGGCGTTTTTTCTTGGTATTTGGGGCGTTTTTTCTTTGTTTTTGTTTATCGCAAGTTTAAAGCTCAACAAAGCAATGCAAATTCTTTTTGGTACAGTAGTAATTTTATTCTTTCTTTTGGCTATTGCCAAAGCTACTGAAAACAAATTTATTCATACTTTGGCTGGCATCGATGGTATTTTATGTGGGTTTACCGCTCTATATACTGCAATGGCTCAACTTTTGAATGAAATGTATGGAAAAACAATAATGCCTTTGGGTGTTAAAAAATAAAGACATTTCAAGAATATCATATCTCATACTTTTAGAATTAAACAATTAAGAATATCCTTGGTTTTAAAAGTCCTTTTCTCTTTTGCTTATCTTTTTGTAAAGATATAGCTGTGTTTGTTTAATATACAAATATTTCTAAGATATTTTATCTTAAAATTTTATATATTTGTAGTTTAATACCAAAAGGAATCATATTATTTAAACTTAAAGAAAGAAAAAATATGAAGAAAATGTACTATTTTTCCGTTGTATTGTTATTAATACTAAGCATTAACACTAACTTAAAAGCACAAACCCCTTTATGCACTAAAATTGCTGGCACATGGGCGCCAGAAAATACTTACCCTAACCTTCCTGTTGCAACATTTTACAATGCAGCAGCTTGGTTAAATAACATTTTGTATGTTCAGGCTCCAACATCCATTGGTGCAGGAGCAACAACAATTTATAAATACACTTATGGAGGTATTTGGACAATTGGCACTCATTGTATAACTCCAGTTGCAGGCGCTTCAATGACGGCTTGCAATGGCAAATTATACTTAATTGGTGGTGGAGCAACTTATAATACGGCAAGTACCACTGTTCAGGAATTTGATCCTATAGCAAACACATGGGCAACAAAAGCTCCTTTACCAATTGCATTATCCGGTCATGGTTCTGTTTGTTGGGGCGATAGTGTTATTTTTGTGATTGGTGGTCCTTGGTCAGGCTCCGCTTCAAATTTAAATGTTTATTATTATAGACCAGCTACCGATACTTGGAGCACAATTTCCAATTCATTACCTGCTGGTCAAGGAAGAAGAGGCTTTGCATTAGGAATAACCAATGAAAACAAAATAGTAATGAGTTGTGGATACAACACCACGTATTTAAATTCTACATACATTGGTACAATTGGTGCAGATGCTTCTCAAATTACTTGGGTTGCTGCTGCAAATGCTCCTGAAGCTCTTAGTCGTTGTGGTGGTGCGGGTTATGACAATACCTTTTTCTTGGTTGGGGGCTCTACTTCAATTGCCAGAAATGATACGGTATTCCTCTTTGATGTTACCAATAATGTTTGGAATAATAAAATAATAAATAATCCTCATCCTGTTGAAAATATATATAACGCAATTACAGTGATGTGTGTTGAAGATACTGTTAGAGTATTTCAACCCGGGGCTTAAATGGAAGTAGCTCATCTATTTCATCATTTGATATTACTGGAAGAGGCGATTTAATTGTTGGAATTACCCCTAAAACATCGACCAATGCTAATATACTTAAACAAAACTACCCCAATCCTTTTTACCAAAATACAACAATCAACTACCAATTAACTTCTAAAAGTGAGGTGGTACTTAAAGTGTTTAATAATATGGGAAATGAAATTTACACGCTTGTAAATACCATTCAAACTCCAGGAAAATATGAGGTTACATTTGATGCAACCAAATTATCCCCTGGAATTTATATTTACAATTTAACCACCAACAACATTAGCCAAACCAAACGAATGATGTTATTGAGATAATTCTAAAAATTTTTTTTTTGTTATTATTATAGTACAAAACAGTTGTTTAAAAAACTTATTCATTCTTAGAAATTTTAAAAATGGGATAAGGCGTGGGAAACATTTGTCGTTATTGTCATGAAAATAGTTATGAAAAACCACTTATTCGGCAGACCCTAAATAAAAATAAACCATTGAAATGCCTTTTATTTAACTATTATAAAAATACTTGCAGGAGAAGGTGTTGTCTAAAAAAGATTTTTTAAACAAAAACTGTTTATTTGTCTTTTTTAAACCAGAACTGATAAATAAACATCAATGTAACACCAATGGTAATAGACGAATCGGCAATATTGAACACAGGGCTAAAGAATAGATAAGCCTCATTCTTCCAAAAAGGAAACCAACTTGGGAAATGCCCATGTATGATTGGAAAATAAAGCATATCAACCACCTTGCCATATAACAATCCGGCATAGCCGCCTTCGGAAGGCATAAAACTTGCTACCTGAAAACCTCTTTCGTTAAATATTAGCCCATAAAAAGCACTGTCGATGATATTGCCCAAAGCACCAGCAAAGATAAGAGCAAAGCTTACAATAAGTAATGAAGAGGATTTTTGTTTTGTTAAAGTATATAAATACCAACCAATAGCTCCCACCGCAAAAATTCGAAATACACTAAGAATTAGTTTGCCATATTTGCCTGCAAATTGCAAACCAAAAGCCATTCCTTCGTTTTCGGTGAAATGGATAATAAACCAATTACCAAAAACAGAATACTCTTGTCCAAGATACATGTGTGTTTTAATCCATATCTTTAGACACTGGTCTAATAGAAGTACCAGAAAAATAAGTATAATTGCTTTTTTCAAATTTGAAAGGGTTAAATTATATGATTATAAAACTTATAGTTGGTTAGGTTTTTGTTGGTTTAATTTGGCTTCCATGCTCAATGTTGCATGAGGAACGCTTTTAAGACGTTCTTTAGAAATCAATTTTCCTGTAACACGACAAATACCATAGGTTTTATTTTCTATTCTGATTAAGGCATTTTCTAAATCACGGATAAATTTTTGCAAACGCAAGGCTAGCTGGCTATTTTCCTCTTTAGAAAGTACTTGCGAACCTTCTTCCAAGACTTTAAAAGACGGAGAAGTGTCGTTTGTATCGTTTGTATTAGAAAGAGTGTATGCTTCAGTTAGCAAATCAAGATCAGTTTGAGCTTGTGCAATTTTATCAAGAATAATTTGTTTAAATTCTTGCAATTCTTCGTCAGAGTATCTAGTTTTTTCTTGGTTTTCCATCGTATAGTTATATTAATGATTATGTTTTTTTAATTAAAATATTTGTTTGAATTTCGTCCGTAAGGTCAACGCATGCCTTGTTGTCGTGGTCAATTCTATCTGACATTTCCAAAGAAGTTGCCAAAGTTTCCGAGCAAATGTACTCATAATTATTTTTAATTGCAGATAAAATATCTCGATGTTTTTCTAAAATTATAGTTATTTTGTCTGTAACATCAAAATCATTGTCTTTTCTAAGGTTTTGAATTCTATTGATTAACTCGCGGGCAATACCTTCTTCTTTCAACTGCTCGGTAATGGTAATGTCCAAGGCAACAGTTAAGTTGCCTATATTTGCCACCAATAAACCTGGAATGTCTTCTGACATAATTTCAACATCTGTAAGGTTCAATTGAACTTCATTTCCTTCGATGGTTATTAAATAGTTGCCTTCCGATTCAAATTTGCTTATATCTTGCTGATTCATAGCAGAAATAACAACTGCAATTTGTTTCATCAACTTGCTATATTTGGGGCCTAAGCTTTTGAAGTTTGGTTTAATCTTTTTTACCAGTACATTATTTGACTCCTGAATATATTCTAATGATTTAACATTTACTTCGGAAAGTATTAAGTTTTTAACTGCTTCTATTTGTGATTTTAAGTGTTCGTCGAAAACGGGTATTGAAATTTTACCCAAGGGTTGACGAACCCTGATGTTAACTTTCTTACGTAAAGCGAGCACCATAGAAGAAACTTTTTGTGCAATCTCCATTCTTTCTTCAAGTGCTTTGTCGATAAGTTTTTCATCTACCTGTGGAAAGTTGCAAAGATGAATAGATTCTGCATTATTCTTACCAGTAACCTTATTCAAGTCTTTAAAAAGTCGGTCCATATAAAATGGCGCTATAGGAGAAGATAAATAAGCAATGGTTTCTAAACATTTGTACAATGTTTGGTAAGCTGCAATTTTGTCTTCTGAATATTCACCCTTCCAGAATCTTCTTCTGCAAAGACGAACATACCAGTTACTTAAATGTTCATCTAAAAAATATTGGATTGCCCTGCCAGCTTTGGTAGGTTCGTAATCGGCATAATGTTCATCTACTGTTTTGATGAGGGTGTTTAATTCAGATATTATCCAACGGTCTATTTCTGGTCGCTTTGCAATATCAATGTCTTTTTCAGCATACGAAAATCCATCAATGTTGGCATAAAGGGTAAAAAAACTATACGTATTATATAGTGTACCAAAGAATTTTCTTTGTGTTTCTCCTATTCCCTCGGTATCGAATTTCAAATTATCCCAAGGCTGTGCATTGGTAATCATATACCAACGGGTAGCATCGGGACCATATTTTTCAATAGTTTCGAAAGGGTCCACCGCATTTCCCAATCGTTTAGACATTTTATTACCTGTTTTATCCAATACTAATCCATTAGACACTACGGCTTTATATGCAACAGAATCAAACAGCATTACCGCAATGGCATGCAATGTAAAAAACCATCCTCTTGTTTGGTCAACGCCTTCTGCAATAAAATCAGCAGGAAAATTGCTTTTAAATAATTCTTTATTTTCGAATGGATAATGAAGTTGTGCATAAGGCATGGCTCCCGAATCGAACCACACATCAATCAGGTCGGTTTCGCGAGTCATTTTTCTACCTTTAGACGAAACCAAAAATATTTCATCTACATAAGGTCTATGAATATCAATAGTCTCGTAATTATATGGAGAAAAATCATTTACAGTAAATACTTCCAATGGATTTGTTTTCATAAAACCCGCTTTGATAGATTTTTCTATTTCCGCTTTTAATTGACCAACAGAACTGATGCATACTTGTTCGCTTTTATCGTCTGATGTCCATATAGGAATAGGAACGCCCCAATATCTCGAACGAGAAAGGTTCCAATCCACTAAATTTTCGAGCCAGTTACCAAAACGTCCTGTTCCAGTAGATTCTGGTTTCCAGTTAATGGTTTTGTTTAAAGCTATCATTCGTTCTTTGAAAGCAGTGGTTTTAATAAACCAAGAATCGAGTGGATAATAAAGAATTGGTTTATCGGTTCGCCAGCAATGTGGATATGAGTGTTCGTATTTCTCGGTTTTAAAGGCTCTGTTTTCTTTCTTTAATTTAACAATAATGTCTATATCAACATTATTGTCGGTTCCTGCAACAAAATTGGGGTCATATTCACTTTTAACAAACCTATCAGCAAATTCCCCCATTTCTTTAACAAACCTACCTTGTTTATTAACTAAAGTGAGTGAACCTATGCCATTTAATTTGGCTACTTTATAGTCGTCGGCACCAAAACTTGGGGCGATATGAACGATTCCAGTACCATCTTCGGTAGTAACAAAATCGCCACAAACCACCCTGAAAGCATCTCCATCGGTAGGTTGCGCATAGGGAAGCAATTGTTCGTAGCGAATACCTTCCAAATTTATTCCTTTATAGGTTTCAACAATCTGAAAAGGAATATTCTTTTGTCCTGCTTGATATTCTTCCATTTTTAATTCAGCATTTTTAGCGGGGAAGTATTTTTCCTGCAAATCTTTGCCAAGAATTACGGTAATAGGAAGATTCGTATAAGCATTATATGATTTTATTTTAACATATTCAATATTTTTACCAACAGCCAATGCCGTGTTTGAAGGAAGAGTCCATGGTGTGGTAGTCCATGCAATAAAAAAAACTTCGGTGTCCGCTTGCTTAAAAAGAAATTCAGATTTTTCGTTTCTAATAACCTTAAATTGAGCGATAACAGTACTGTCTTTTACATTTTTATAACATCCGGGTAGGTTTAATTCGTGAGAACTTAAGCCAGTACCCGCTGCAGGAGAATATGGTTGAATAGAATATCCTTTATACAACAAGCCTTTTTGGTATAACTGACCTAATAAATACCAAACCGTTTCTATATATTTATTATCAAAAGTAATGTAAGGGTCTGTTAAATCTACCCAATAACCCATTTTTTTGGTAATGTCGTCCCATTTATCCTTAAACTTCATTACATCTTTTCGACAGGCTTTGTTGTAATCGGCAATAGAAATCGTTTTTCCAATATCTTCTTTGGTAATACCTAGACTTTTTTCTACACCCATTTCAATAGGTAAGCCATGAGTATCCCAACCTGCTTTACGTTTTACTTGAAAGCCTTTTAATGTTTTGTAACGGCAAAAAATATCTTTGATAGACCTCGCCATTACGTGATGTATACCAGGCATTCCATTGGCAGAAGGTGGACCTTCATAGAATACGTAAGGGGTTTTACCGTTTCTATTATCTACACTTTTCTCAAATACAGAATTTTGTTCCCACCATTCCTGTACTTCCTTGGCTATTTGTGTTAAATCTAATTTCTTGTATTCTGGATATTTAGCTTTCATTCACTTAATAATATTTCTAATGGCTGTCTTTATAAAAAACCTGCAAATTTATATAAAATATCTCAAACTACCAAGAGGGTTTTGTTTCTCTTTTAGTGTTTTGAAAATGAGGGAACTTACTATTGTGAAAAGGGTGGAAGTGCAGACAATAATTTGAAAATGGGATACCGCAAATTAACGTAAAGGAAAATGCTAAAAAGGGAACTCAACTTTTTAGGAGATGTTTTTTGAATTTAATTTTTTAAAGGAACCATTTTGGAAACATTTGTTATATGGTGTTTATTATCAACTTGTTATGTTGTATTAATTCATTAAATTTGCAATAAATATTTTCCATCCACCCATTATTCTATTAGCACATTAACCCCCTTTTACCTTTTTTAAACTTTTATGCTAAAATTAAAAAATCAAATGAAGAGTGATAGCATATTTTTAATATTTTTGCAAATAAATAAGGTTTAAAATTTATCACATGTTATGAGTATTCATTTAAATTATTTTTACTATGTTTAAAAATCACCCGAAAGGATTGTTTGTAGCTTTTTTCTCAAATATGGGAGAACGATTCGGTTTCTATACCATGATGGCAATTTTGGTTCTGTTCCTACAAGCCAAGTATGGATTGTCAGAAAGCGATGCCGGAGAATATTATAGCTGGTTCTATTTTGCAATTTACGCACTTGCATTGGTGGGTGGTATTATTGCCGATTCAACCAACAAATATAAATTTGTGATATTATGTGGAATAATAATAATGTTTGGAGGCTATGCAATGATTGCCATTCCAGGCTTAACGCTTGGTGTTACAATTGCAGGTTTATTTATTATTGCTTTTGGGAATGGCTTGTTTAAAGGCAACTTACAAGCTGTTGTTGGACAAATGTACGACGATCCTAAATACTCCAAAGTACGTGATTCTGCCTATATGATTTTTTATATGGGTATTAACATTGGGGCTTTCTTTGCTCCATTTATTGCAACAAGCATTAGAAATTGGTGGTTGAATGCGAATGGGTTTTTACACGATGGAAGTCTTCCTGGGATGTGCCATGCTTTCAAACGCGGAGAAATTACCGATGGGGCTACCTTAGAAAAATTTCAACAGTTAGCAGACAAAACTTCTGGCGTTGCAGTTACCGACCTTGCAACATTTGCCGATAAATACATTAATGTATTTTCTACTGGGTACAATTACGCTTTCGGTATTGCTGCGGTTGCTATGATTATTTCCCTCTTAGTATATATTATTTTTAACAAACATTTACCAAGCAAACAGAGAAGCATAAAAAAAGAAGTTGAAACCGATAGTAAAACTCCCGCTAAAGTTGGTAAAAACATCACAAGTATTGTATTGGCATTAGGATTAATGGCTACAACATCACTTCTTTTTCATTTCTTGCTTAACGATTATAAACTTGGATTAGCCATTGGGCTTTTCGTCGGTTTTGTTGCTTGGATTTTACAAATATCTACGAAGGAGGAGCGACCACGCGTAAACTCTTTAATATTAGTTTTTATAGTTGTAATTTTCTTTTGGATGTCTTTTCATCAAAATGGACTCACACAAACATTTTTTGCTAGAGATTACACTGTGAAAGAAGTTGGTCCTTTTACCAACATCTTTTTCAACCTAAACTCAATTTTGGCATTTATTGCTGCCATCGCAGGATTTGTTGTTATTATTATTAGAAAGAAAATGATTGAAAAAGCCATTGGCTTGGGTATGTTTGGTGTTTTTGGTTATATTACTTATTTTCTAGTTTCAGGTTATGCTGCCAGCAACCCTATTGCCCCTGAAATATTCCAATCGTTTAACCCTCTTTTTATTGTCGTGCTTACTTTTCCTGTGATGGGAATATTCACTTGGCTTCGTAACAAAAACCTCGAACCTTCTACTCCAAAGAAAATAGGTTTTGGGATGATTATTGCTGCTATCGGATTTATTGTTGTTCTAATTGCTTCATTAAACCTTGTCTCTCCTCACGAATTACAATATATAGATGCCACAGGAGCTGTAAAATACAACCCAGTTCCTGATGAATCACGAGTAATGCCTTATTGGCTTATGAGTAGTTATCTTATTCTTACCATCGCAGAACTTTTCTTAAGCCCAATGGGATTATCTTTTGTGTCTAAAGTTGCTCCTCCTCGTTTTCAAGGTTTGATGCAAGGTGGTTGGCTATTAGCAACTGCCGTTGGCAACAAACTTCTTTTTATCGGAAGCAACTTCTGGGGAAAACTTGAATTATGGCAACTTTGGTTGATTTTTATTACTTGTTGTCTCTTGTCTGCTATTTTCATATTCTCAATTATGAAACGACTCGAAAAAGTTACCAAGTAGTTCTGTCCTTTCTTAATAGTTCTTAAAAAAACCTTTGATAAATAATCAAAGGTTTTTTTATAAGATTGAAAGCTATCAATACCATAGAAAATTACAAATAAAAATGTATTAGATATTGAAAAAATATGTAGGTTTGTAGTCTATTATACAAAATTAATATATGCAAAAAAACATTGCGATTATTGCTGGCGGAAATTCTGGAGAATCAGTTATTTCAATTCAAAGTGCCGAAGTGGTTATCAAAAATATAGATACTACTAAATATGCCCCATACATTATTATTATTAAAGAGAAAGATTGGTATTTTAAAAACGACAATTCGATAAAGGTTGATAAAAACGATTTCAGCATTACTATCAATGGAAAGAAAATCGTTTTTGAAGTTATTTTTAATGTTATTCACGGTACACCAGGCGAAGATGGTTTCTTACAGGGATATTTTGATTTGTTAAACCTACCTTATACAAGTTGTGGAATGTTAACATCTGCTTTAACCTTTAATAAAAGCATCTGCAATGATTTGGTAGAAAAATATGGAGTTTTGGTTGGTAAAACAATTTTAATTAAAAAAAACGATTGCATAAAAGTTGCCGAAATTATTGCTGAATTGGGACTTCCTTGTTTTGTTAAACCCAACAAAGGAGGCTCAAGCATTGGTATTTCAAAAGTATTTATTTCTGATGAATTAGAAAATGCTATAAATAAAGCATTTGAACAAGATAATGAAGTTATAATTCAGAAATACATTAAAGGCAGAGAAATTACTTGTGGTGTAATTTCTATTAACAAAGAATTAAATGCATTACCTATTACAGAAATAGTTTCTCAGAATGATTATTTTGATTATGAAGCCAAGTATTTAGGCAAATCAAAAGAGATTACTCCTGCACAAATTCCCAAAACAATTGAAAAAGAATGTAAAAGCACATCATTATATCTTTACAAAATGCTAAATTGTAAAGGAGTAGTTCGGTTTGACTATATAATAAGCAACAATCAAACCTATTTTCTTGAAGTAAATACTGTACCTGGCTTGTCAGAAAGCAGTAT
>MNXO01000097.1 GCA_001872995.1 Bacteroidetes bacterium CG2_30_32_10
TTTGTAATATCATCAATATAACCTCCCTGAATATATATACCTTCAAGAACATTGTCGAAAATATTTGCTTTGAACACATTGTTGCCTAGCTCATTAATGTATTGAGTAACTGCAATGCCCTGTGTCATACCTGTAAAATCACAATTGATTACTAGTGTTGAAGATATTATTCCTTTTATACCCGTTGTTAGATTTAAGAAAATACAATTATTAAATGTGCTCTTTTGCAGAGCCCCCGGAGAGTTGAAAGCTGTGCCTCTTTCAGAAACGCTAAAATTACCGGAATTTGAAAAAGTAGCATTATTGAATGACAACCCGTTGGCTCCCCAGTTCATAACGAAGAAACGCGTTCCTGCCCCGGTATATACATGATTTGGAATAGGAGCATCGCAAATAAACTCACAATCAATAAAGTGCGTTCTGTTTTTAAATGAATATCCCTTGAATTCCACACCATGATTACAGTTTCTGATTTTACTGCCACTTTCCAACCACAATACGGCTCCTGAACCCATACGGGTATCTTTATACCATGGATCGCCGAGATAAATTCCCGTTACTGCATTTTCGATGATTGAATTATTCTTTACCCATGCAAATGATTGCGGGTACCCTGTTAAGAGAGGATCGGATAATGGTTGTTCTATGTGATGGTCGCCCACTATTACAATTCCACCCCATAGGTTGTTACAAGATGCAATATTTGATAACTTGGAGTTGTCAATTACAAGTTTTCCACCTTTATTTACCCATATTTTACCAAAAGTACCAAATTCAATGTTAGAATAAGATATATTCAGAGTAATATCGGCAGGTACGAAAATGGTATCATTAATTGATAAATTAGCTCCATTCCAGTTTGTATTTGAAGTAAGCACAGTTTCTCCTGTATAGTTAAATAATGCAGGGTCAGCATTGATTGTTACAGTTGCAGTATCCATTGCGCCTAATGCATCTGTTACTATTACTGAATATATACCTTCACATAAACCTGTAGCAGTAGAATTAGTCTGATTTCCTGTTTCGGGTCCCCATTGGAAAAAGTATGGTGGCATACCTCCAAAACCATTAACGGTTGCATTTGCATCGTATGAACCGGCACAAGAGGCAAATGTTGATTCAGTAATTTCACATAAAAAATGTTCAGGTGGTTTTACAGTAACATCAAAGTGAAAACCAACAGTTTCAATATTTGCAGTTTTATTTAAACTTCTGATTCTATACTCGTAACGATAGTTTTCAAGCGGATTTGAAAGTTTCTTTAATGTATATGTTACCATTACAGGGTAATCCGCTCCTTTTTCAAGCATAATACTGTCTAATCTGGCATTATTACCTGTAAGCACGATTTTCTTTTCTTCCGGGATAATGGTAAATCCTGTTCCATACGCACCATTTCTGCTCCAGTTATTAAAAACGGTTTCATGTAAATAAATAGAAATTTCACCCCAGTCATTAAATGTGCTTCCGTCAGGTTCTTTAACAGGTTCAAAAACAAGAGAAGTAGAAATTTCCTCATCATCATTAGACAGCCAAAAAACAGGGCCTGCATAAGGTAATTTGGGAAATTTAGAAATACTTTCAATCCACGAATTTCGTGTAACAACGTTATTGTTCTCTGTTATATGTGGCGTAATAATCCCTGCTGATTCGTAAACCATTGGGTCGGCAGGGTGAATTATTCTTGCCAGATAGCAAACCATTGGCAAGCCATTAGAAAAAGTAGATGACGATGATGTCAATGTTGCAGGGTCTGGTGGCGACCATGCAGCATAGAAAACTTTTTCCTGACCTATTAAAATATCTTGATTCACAGGAATTGTAGCTAATTGCCCCCCCTGATAATAACCTCCGAACTCGTTTGCTGGTACTTCTATCCAATGGTCTGGCCAAGTTTCTCCGGTTCTTGCTCTTGTCCAGTAAAGTTGTATTTCAGCATTAACAGGAGCAAGATAATCAACGGGTCCATCGTTATGAACTTTAGCATACATGTAGTTATAGTTTTGAAGTGGATCTTGTCTATAAAGAACGCCTTCATCTACCATTGTAACAGTAGTAGGGTCAAAATATGTGCGTTTATTAATAAGATCGGGGCTTAGCCAGATATTACCTGTGCCTGCGTATGGTTCGGTTCCGTCATCATCGGTTGCATTTTTCAAATACAAATCCAACCCGTTGCTGCAATTATCAACCGTAATAGTGAAACTGGCATCATCTGAGCATCCATTATTGTCAGTAACAGTAACTGAATATGTAGTTGTTGCGATTGGGCTAACGGCAATTGAAGCTGTTGCATCACCAGTATTCCATAAATAGTATGTTCCACCACTTGCGGTTAACGTAGATACTTCACCTAAACATATAGAGTTAGTACTTGACATGATTGAAGCTGATGGAACTGAAACATTAATTTGCAGAATATTAGTCAAAGTGCTGGGGAATCCACTACATAAACCATTACTATCTGGAATACATGATAACTGATTTGGTACATTAGTTATAATATCTGTACCATGAGCATTAAAATAGGCAGGAGCATAATCAACATCAATAGATAATGATAATAAATATTGACCACTTAATATGCCATTAGGCATTGAGAATGAAAAATAAGTCGGACCTTCAGGATTGGGCGTGCTTGGATTGTATTGACAACCATAAAAACCACAAAAAGTATTTTCAAAGCATGCGTTGTTATAAGGGTAAGCAGTTACACTATAATTATTGCTACTGTTATTGATGTCTGTTAAAATACAAGTAATGTTAAAATATGCTGATGTAAACGATACATAATAGCAATCGGGGAAAGGCGTGCTCGTGTAACTTATTGGAACAGAAACTGTATCACAAGGTCCATTACTTACAACAATTGGATTTGGTGATGGATTAAAATATACATCTAAAGCTTGTGTGTTACCATTTAAAGCTATAAAAGCAAAATAAATAAATAAATAAATAAATTTTTCATAATTTGTTATATTTTATTGATTATTATTATTTTAAAAAAAGTTTTACATTATTTTCCGGCAAGTAATATACAAAATTAAGTTAATAAATTATAAAAGTCAATAGTATCTGAACTATTTTCATTCATTAGCAAACCATTTTCTCTGTCATTTTTAGTATTGCTGTCTTTTTTTTCGCCTTGTTGCTAACGGTTGCATGTTGGATTTGGCAGGCAATTGCTTGCAATTGGTGTCAAACCGTTAAAAGGTTTGACTTTTGTTTTTTGTGTCAAGTTGCCCAGAACAGCCTGCTAAATTCTAACATAGTGTTAGGTGCCGTTTTATTTTGTTAGCAAGTCTAAGAGTTTTTTCGGATCTTGACGATTGTCCCAAAAAGCAGTAATTATAATTTTTTCAGAGGTTATTTTATAAAAAATACTAAAATGTCCCATTGCAGATACATGTGTGCCAGGATAGTCTGCTTTTTTAAATGAAAATGGATTATGAGAAATTGTTTTTATTTGTCGAGTAGTCAATCGAATTAACCTTTCAGCATATGTAGTTGTGCCATTTCTGATAACCCAATATTTTAAGATTTCTCTACGTTGCCGAGCAGCAGTTTCAGTCCAAACTATAACTCTTTCAGCCATTTCAAGTCGCTTTTGTCAAGTTGAGCTTGGCTTATTATTTTTCCAGACTTAATGTCATTGTCACTAAGCTGCAACATAAGTGTTTGTTCATCAGTCAACTTTACTGTATCTTTTTCAGTAGAACTATTTTCAACTAATTGAGATAAAGCAGCTAAATAATTTTTATTTGAAATGGTTAAGAGTTTATTAATAATTCCATTTCTTATGTGGTCAATTGTAGCCATATATAGTATATTTAGAGAATAAAGATACGAAATTTAATTTTAAAGTCCAAATGCTTCTTTTTTTAAAATGGCACCTAACGGCTGAGGCTAAAAGCTGGCGGGCATTTCGGAGCACTTCACTGTCAAATTACGATGAAGTTTATTAGTTGTACTGCCCTTCAAATTAGCACTTTCCGCCCGCTTGATTTTAGCCTTTGTTACCTGCTGTGTTTATTTCTTCGCAATATTCATCAATTGTTTTTTCAAGGGCTTTTAATGTTTCTACAAATTTTTCAAGTTCTAAATTTCCGTCATTGTCTACTGTAAAAGCATTTTCTACAATTGCCAAAGTTGAAGTTTCACCTGCTCTATATTTGTCCGGTTTAATTATTGAAAGTCCATTCTTTTGTGCATAAGGTTTCATTTCTCCTAAAATTTCATAGAGCAAATCAGTACTTGGTTCCCAATCACTTACTTTCAATATTAGTTTTATTCCATAATCAAAAGAATTCTCAATCTGTATATAAATACTACATTCTTCTATTTCATTCCAGTGATACCAAAATCCTAAAAAACCACCAGTTTTATTTGCAACATACCGCCAGTCTGACCATTCGGATATTAGTTCCTGCAGTTTTATAAAAAATTCTTCTCCTGCTTTCCAGTCAGAGATAATATTTTCAAATTTTGTGTGAGAATTTGTTTGATTTTCTATTGCTATCAAATACTCTTTGAAATCATTTAAAATGTCATTATGGACTTCTCTTTGGTTAAGAACATTTAAAATGGCTCTTCTATCAATCGTTGAGTAACCTTTTTCAATGACTTTTTTAAGTGTCGCAGAACTCTTCATTGCCAGTTTTAAGATACACAAAAACAAGTTTATGATTTTTGTCTTTGTAGTGTTCGGTTGCAATTTGTTTATAGCGTTCTAATTGTTCAGAATGCTCACCAGTATTTGTTTTATCTTCAATTCCGATAAAATATTCGTCATTGATTTCTGCCCAAATATCAATATTATTCCATTGTCTTCCCGCTTCAACTTTGTTGATTATGTAGTCAGGTGTCTGTCCAAGTAGCAACCTTACAAAATCCTTTGCAGTTTCATTTAATAGTTGGTTTTGTTGATTGTGGTCATTATCTGCCCACTGCAAAAGCCAAGTAAAGAAGCCGTCTTGCGACAGCTCCTTTGTGGCAAATCTAAAAATATTCGGCTTCATACTTTATAGTTTTGTCCATTGGTGATGACCGCCACTTGGGCAATTAAAAGCAGAAGGAGTATTTTTGGATTTCAATAATAATCCGCATTTTTTGCATTGATAATTATTTGGTCCAACCTCACCAAGGTCCGTCCATTGATGATGACCACCTTTAGGACAATTAAAAGCACTTGGAGTTTTGTCACTTTGTAATGCTGTACCGCATTTTGAGCATTGATAATTTTTCATAAAATCGATTTTAAGTTAAACAATTGATGAATTAAGGTCATAAAAATATTATTTTACTGTGTCAATATGTGTCGTTGTCTTTTTTTTAACATTGCAGGTAACGAAAAATAACACACGCCGTTGCTTTTTTTGTGGTCGTGTTAGCACAAATGTTTCAATTATCCACCAATGTTTCTTTCTTGCACAAAAGTTTCAATTTAGCACTTCTGCCCACAAAAAAAGCAATGGTCGTTGTGTTATATGTTACAGGCATTTTTATTTTCATATATCGTTGAGAATAAGTTTATTTCATTAGTTTTTGGTTTGTTATTCAATGATTTTTTGAATTCAATCCAATCTTGCTCGTTTATGCTTATATCTAATTGTTTAAGCTCGTTATTATAAAATTCTGAAACACCTGTAAATTGGATTTTGTCTGCAATTTTTAATAAATCAATACGCATTAATATATCTTTGGTTATCGGTCGTTTGCTGTCGAAAAAAATGATAGAATTTAAAAAATCTTGTGTAATTTTATGATTTAAAATAATATAAGTATAAACAGCATAAGCAAGTTTATCGAAACCTATAAAATAACAAGTATCATCTAATTGAATTGCTTTTTCGTTGTTTGGAAGTAATAATGAGAAATTTGTTGATTTGTAAAAACCTGAAATAGCAACTTTGTATTTTTTAAAAGAATAATCTCCAACACCAAAAATTGAGAAGTTTGGTTTGTTAATGTAAATACTTGATTTTCTATTATTAAAATTTTCAATTTTTGAGTTTAAATATTGATATGTTTTTGGAAGTTTTTTTTCAATATAATCAGTATTTTCGCCGATTTTAGTTTGTGTTACAATTGTATATTTTCTTGATTGACTGATAATTCCTGTTTTTAAATCTGAACTTTTCAAAATGCAGTAAACCAAATCGTTTTCAATTTCAAATTGTTCGTTGTTTTGATTTATATAATGTCCATTTACTTTTTCTAATTCCATTATCTTGCTACAATCGTGTTTAATTCCTTGTCGCCAAACAATCGGACAAATTCCGTCAAACTCGTGCAATTCAGAATAAGTTGTAAGATTTGCTACAAACTTATTTTTAAACCAACCTAATTGATATTTTAATTGCGTTGGTTCGTATAAATTGTATTCATTGCAGGTTGTTGTATATTTTTGATTGAATTGACAATAAAAAAGTGAAGCATCTGTTGCAACATTAAATTCTTTTTTTGCATCAAAATTATATTTTTCAATATTTGCGATGCTGTATTTATTTTTTAGTTGGTCGAAAACAATATTTTTTGTAACTGAATTTTTTTGTAAAAATGCAAAATGTCCGTTATGTTTTGAGAAATTATTTAAAATCATAAGTGCAATATATTCAGCAATGTCAAAATTTCCTTTCCCTGTCATTGCGTCCAATCCTTTTAGATTTTTAAAGTTAGATTTTTTCGGCAAATTATCTGAATTTAAAACACTAAGCGTAGAATTTGTTACCCAAGGCGGATTACCAATTACTAATATTTCTTTTTCTTTGTGTTGTTTTGAAATTTCTTGAAATTCAAAATCGAAAATATTTATATTAATAATCTGTATTTCAGGTTTTTCTTTTTGTGAATTAGTTAGAAAATGATTTAAAATTGAAAATTTTGTTTCCCAAACATATTTTGGGTATATCTCTATTCCAAATATTTTTTCAATCACTGGAAAATGTTCTAATGCAGAAAGAATAAAACTTCCTTTTCCGCAAGTTGGTTCTATAACTATTTGCGGATTTATTACTTTATTTTTTAATAATTTACAAGTTAAATCAGTTAAATTTTTAGGTGTTTGAAAATCTCCATATTCTGCTCTATCAGGTTCTGATACTATATTTTGTTCAATTTTTAATACCTGAATTAATTCATTAATCTCGTTTTGATTATCAAAAAACTCCAAAATGCCACAAAAATTTTTTAACAATTGATTTACAATAATTAAATCATTGTTTTTCAAATTTTGTTTGAAAAAATCAATTACTTTTGTTGTTATATTTACTTCAAGCACTTTCATTTTCTTTGATTTTGTCAATTATTTTCACAATTCCGTTTACATTTTCTTTTAAATTTACAATTCTACCATATTGCAATCTCCATTGTAAAGCATTTGAAATTGTTAAATATCCGATAATAGGTGGATTTGAAAGTATTTGTTCTGCTAATTGTGTTAGAGTTATTTCATCGGCAGGTAAGTGTTTATCAGTCAAATAGGCAATTATATCGTCTGAATTTGCATTGTCTTTAACCATTTCGCAAAGTCGATATGTTGTTGTATAATCTGCTGTTCTCTCTTTTTGTACAAATGAGCAACTTACAAAATCTAAAATAGAAGTTCCTGTCGTAACGTCATCTTTTTTATCATAAACGAAAACAAGCAAATTATATCCTAAACCAAATATTTTTTGTTTTGCATCTTTGAATGGACACGAAGATTGAGGTTGTTTTATTGATGTTACTTTTATATCCGTGTTTATATCAATTGAAGGTAAATCTATCCCATTTGCAGAATTCCCAATGAAAACATCATAATGTTCTTTTAGGAATGCTTTAAATTTTTGCTCAATAAAAGTTCCGACAGCTTTTCCGTCGGTAATTCCATAAAGATTTTTATTTAGATATTTTGTTTCTTGAATACAAAACTCTTTTGCTAAGATGATTAAATGTTTTATTTCTAATTTCTCTTTCATTATTTTTTGTTCGTTAAATAATGCAAAGTTAATGATTTTTCAACTGTTTTCAATTGGAACTCGATTTATTTTTTATTGCCTGTAACGAAAAATAATAGCCGTAGTTGCCGGATTTACAGCACTTTCGTATCAATTTAGCACTTCGGTTCGTAAAAAGCACAAAAGTTTCAAAATTGCACCAAAGCCGGCAATTATCGGCTATTATATGTTATCTGCATTTTTTTTATTCCTAAATTCAAGTAATTAATAATTGCAAAGGTATAATTTTTTTTTTTAGATTTTAAAAACCATTGAATTTTTTAATAAAATTTTTTTCTTAAATTTGCAGTAAAATTTTGAAAATGGAAATTGCTGAAATAAATACAAATACTGAATTAGAATTAAATGAAATATATTGTATTGACTGTGTTTTAGGTATGCAGAAAATTAAAGACAATACAATAGATTTAATCGTAACTTCACCACCTTATGACAATTTAAGAGATTATAATGGTTATCATTTTGAGTTTGAAAAAATAGCACAACAAATTTTTAGAGTTGTAAAAATCGGCGGAATTGTTGTTTGGGTTGTTGGTGATAAAATTAAAAATGGAAATCGTTCTTTAACAAGTTTTAGACAAGCAATTTATTTTCAAGAAATTGGTTTTAATGTTCATGACGTAATGATTTACGAAAAGAGAAATACTCCATTTATGCGTTCAAATGCTTATACGAATGCTTATGAATTTATGTTTGTATTTTCAAAAGGAAGTCCAAATACATTTAATCCGTTAAAAACTAAAACCGTAAGACAAGGAAAAGAAAAACTTGTAGCAAATAAAAAAACCGATGGAATAAATAATAAAGTTTGGGGTGAATTAAATCCTGAAAAAACTTTAACAAATATTTGGGATTATGCAGTTGGTTTAGGCGGTTCTACAAATGATAAAATTGCTTTTCAACATTCTGCAATTTTTCCTGAAAAATTAGCAAAAGACCATATTTATTCTTGGACAAATGAAGGTGATATAGTTTTAGACCCAATGTCCGGTTCTGGAACAACTTGTAAAATGGCAAAACTTTTAAAACGTAAATTTATCGGTTTTGACATTTCACAAGAATATGTTAATATAGCAAAAGAAAGAATTAAATTACTTAACCAACAGCCAAGGTTAGAATTGTAATTACTTATTTTGATGTTTTTTAAGATAAGCAATTACTTTTTCAAGTAATTTTATATCGTCTTTAAATCTGCCTAAACCTGTATTGCAACTATCACAAATCCATTCTCTTGCATTTCCTGTTTTATGGTCATGGTCTTTTACTAAATTTGCTGTTACGCCAACAATTGACATTTTTTCGCAAATTGGACACGTAAAAATAAATTCGGGTTTAATTGCGTCCATTTTTTTACTTTCTGATGCTTTAAATCTCACACCGTCAATATGAACTCTACAATCCTTACAACTTGGTCTTGTTGTTTTTCTACCTTTTGCGTCTGTTTGGTTTATGTCAAAATCATCATCATTTTTGAGAATATGACAAATATTGCAAATCTTTACTTTATAAGGTTTTCCAGTTTTAGTTATATCTAAGAAAGTAATATTTTTACTACTCGTTTTTATTGTTTTCTTTTTTCCAATGAAGAAAACTGTAATTTGGTCGCCTGAAATCTTTTTTATCAATCCAACGGATTGTTTTTCAATATCATCAATTTGTTTTGATGCGATAACAAAATCATTTACATTTAAACTCATATATTTGACGTTTTTATTATTTTTCGTATTCTATGAGTTTTAATATCAAACTTTTAATTACTTCGGTAGTAGATTTATTTAATTCATTGTCGGTCAAAAATATTTTTTCAATCGGATAATTGAAATGATTTGCAAGTTGATAAATTTGTTGTAAAGTGTATTTGTGTTTGTATTTTGGACTTTCAATATTTCCAATTTGTCCAACACTATTTAAATCAATAATATCGCAAATTTGTGCTTGACTTAAATTATTTGCTTGTCTTAAATCTTTTAATTTATTGATGATATTTAGTTGTATTTCTGATTTTTCCGATTTCATTCTTTTGATATTAAAACAAACAAAAGTATTATTTTGGATTTTTAAATCCACTCTCATTTTGAGAGTAAATAAATTGTTTTTATTTGTAAATGAATGAATTTTGATAAAATAAAAAAGGGTGCTACGCACCCTTTTAATATATTTTTAATTTTATCAATCAGAAAATTAATCTAATCGAAGTTTTGTTTCATTGCAGATAACGGATGGGTGTATGAAAAGTTGGGCAATTCGGAGCAATTCATTGTCAGGTTGCACAAATGTAAATGCGAGGTACAAACCCCTAATTTACCACTATCTGCCCAATTTTTTATATACCATGTTAGCGTTTCGTTGGTTTTCATCTCACTGTTTTTGTTTTCAGTACAAATTTAGCTATTCCGCCCGATAAATATAC
>MNXO01000113.1 GCA_001872995.1 Bacteroidetes bacterium CG2_30_32_10
TACTAAAAACTTTCCCAAAGTAATAAACTCATCACTATCAAACTTTTCTGATAATAGGTGAAACCTTTCTTTAAGCTCAGTAAATATTAAAATAGTAACAATAATAAGTATTGCAAACCACTTGGATTGTGTAATTATTAATGGAGCAATGCAATAAGTTAATAGTGCAATCAATATGGTTGTCATTCCATATTTATTAAGGTTTTTTAATTTGTTATAATAATATAAGGCAAGCATTACAGATAATACCAAGCCTCCTCCCATATATAAATATAACGTTTCGGGTTGAATAATATATAAAACAAATCCCAATATACCAATAAATGTAAAAGTACGATCGGTTCCAAATAATTTTCTGTCTTCTTGCACATGGAGCAAACGGCTTTGTTCTAACCCAATAATGAGCGATAGTATTGTAACAAGAAAGAAATTAATAATATTTATAGGTATTTGTTGAATAAAATCCATTGTGTGTTTTTTTACGCAATAAAGTTAAAGAAAATATTCAATAAGCAACGCTGTTTTAATAAAAATTTCAATAATGCCTTTTTAATTCAGATTTTATAATAAATCGATTACAAAAATCGTGAAATAACTTTTGTGAGTTTGGTTTGCTTACTGTAGTCCCGATAAGATTAAATTAAAATTAGAGTAAAGCAATTTGTTTTAAATTATTTAGCTGGTTGGAATTAGTGTTTTTGTGACCTTCATAAATTAAAATAGTTGCGATTTTTGTTATTTATTTTTTTGTTATTTGCTTTTTAAAACAATGATAACAAGCTACTTTTGTTATAAAAGTGTTCATAAATCTTACTTTAAAAATAAACAAAAGTTCATTTTCAATAGATTCGGTGTTTTTAATGGGATATTTTTATTACTTTAAAAATTGTAGTAGTTTTTTGTAAACATTTTGTAAACAACTAACGTATAACCAATTGATTTGTTACCTTAACTAGTTTTCTTACACATTAAAGATTAAAATTATGAATATTCTTAACAATATTGTTGCCGAAATGAACAAAGAAGAATTACGTTTTTTTAAAATTTTTCTTTCAAGAACAAACGAAAATGAAGAACGTAAAGATGTTTTGCTTTTTGACTTTATTAAATCTTCAGCAGCTCAATATGATGAAGAGAAAATATTTAAAAAACTATACTCAGATGGGAATAAGAATGCTTTTTATCGTCTTAAAAATCGTTTAATCAACGATATAAGCACGAGTATTTTTCTTCAACATTTTACTGAAAATGAGGACACTTATGCGATGTTTTTGCTCTCGCAAGCAAAGTATTATTATAACAAATCGCAATATAGTTTAACACTGTATTTTTTGACAAAAGCAGAACAAAAAGCCTCAAAAACAGATAAACCCGAATTACTGAACCTTATTTATACTGAATTAATTAATCTTTCTCATTATATATCTGATATAAACCCCGAAGAATATATATTAAAACGAAAACAATTATCAGAACAAACTAGAAAGACAAATCAAACCAACGATATTGTTGCAATTATCAATTATAGGTTATTACATGCCCCTTCTTTTTCGTTACAGAATAATTCTATTTTAAGTTTTCTAAAGCATAATTTTGACGAGTTTTGTGAGGATAGTCAATTAAAAAACAGTAATTATCTTAAATTTAAAATATACGAAATAGTTCCAAAAATATTAATTGAAAAGCAAGAATATGCCGCTTTAGAGCTTTATTTGCTTAATACTTATTTGGAATTTATGGAAGACAATGTTTTCAATCAAAAAAACCACAATCTTAAGCTTCAGATATTATCTTTATACATTAATGTTTTGTATAAAAACAATAAATATGAGCGTTCTCTCAATTATTGTCAAAAATTATATGCTGCAATGAACGAGTTTAATGGGATGTATTTTGAAAAATATGTATTTGACTATTATCATGCGTTGATTGATAATTATATAAATATTGATAGCGGAAAAGCCATCGAATTGCTCGAAAAACTCAAACTAAACAAGCAATTCAAGCAAATATCCTCAAGCAATTTATTTATTTACCTTAACATTGCTATCATTTATTTTACAAAACAAAACTATAACAAGGCTATTGAAAGCATCAATAGTTTATATATGACTGCAGACTTTGACCAAACCGATGCCATCATTAAATTTAATATTGCCATTACAGAATTAATTATTCGATATGAATTAAAAGATTTTGACTATATAGAGCACCTGATAAAACAAATAGAAAACGACTATAAAGTGTTCCTTGATAAACAAGAAAACAAACAAGAAAAAGAGTTTATTTCTATAGTATCGCTGATGATTAGCAAAGATAACCTTGACGAAAATAAATTATTTGTTAAAAAAATTAAAAACTTTGTTAAAGCTTCCGAAAAAGCAAGTTATCACGAATTGGGGCTCATCAATTACAACTGTTGGCTTAACGAAAAATATGCTGTCTGATTTAGCTACGCATATAGGTTTTTTATAAAGAATAATTATTTTTAAAACTCCTCTTCCCTTATTTGCAATAAACCAAATTGCTGATATTGAAAAAATGCTGCAATTACCAATCAAAGCAGAAACTCATCTAAAGCAGCACTTTTCCTAAAATTTAATTTTATCTACTTCTTAAGCTCATCAATTTTTTATTAATTTTGCATTGCTAAAAGCAAATTATAAATAGCGTTTTTGAATGGAATGGAGCGAAGAAAATACAGAAAGCACAAATACTTCTGATAATATTGAAGAAAACAAAGGAGAAAGGAAGAAAGTTACCCATCTTTCGGGCATGTATGAGAATTGGTTTCTCGATTATGCTTCTTATGTTATATTAGAAAGAGCTGTTCCTTATCTAAAAGATGGTTTAAAGCCTGTTCAAAGAAGATTACTTCATTCAATGAAGGAATTGGATGATGGTAGATACAATAAAGTTGCCAACATCATTGGACACACAATGAAATATCACCCTCATGGCGATGCTTCTATTGGCGATGCATTGGTTCAACTGGGGCAAAAAGAACTCTTAATTGATATGCAAGGAAATTGGGGCAACACATTAACTGGCGACTCTGCTGCAGCTCCTCGTTATATTGAAGCACGTTTATCTAAATTTGCACAAGAAGTGATTTTTAGCCCTAAAACTACTCAATGGAAATCATCTTATGACGGAAGAAACAAAGAACCTATTACTTTTCCAGTAAAATTTCCTTTATTGTTAGCTCAAGGCGTAGAAGGTATTGCTGTTGGGCTTGCTTCTAAAATATTGCCTCACAATTTTAACGAATTAATTGATGCCTCTATTGATTGTTTGCAAGGCAAGGAAACAGAATTGTTTCCCGATTTTCTTACAGGTGGTTTAGCTGATTTTTCTAAATATAACGATGGACTCCGAGGAGGTCGAGTTAGAATAAGAGCCAAAATTACACAAATAGATAGAAAAGAACTTGTTATTACTGAAATTCCTTTTAGCACTACTACCAATTCTCTTATTGAATCTATAATATCTGCCAACGACAAAGGGAAAATTAAAATTAGAAAAATTGAAGATAATACCGCCCAACAAGTAGAAATAAGAATTTTTTTAATACCAGGATCTTCAACCGATACTACTATTGATGCGCTATATGCTTTTACCGATTGCGAAATAAGTGTTTCCCCAAATTCTTGTATTATCGAAAACGACAAACCACGATTTGTTGGTATTAAAGAACAACTTCAAATTTCGACAAGAAACACCTTAGATATTCTTAAAAAAGAGCTCGAAATAAAACTTGAAGAATTGCAAGAAGACTGGCATTTTGCATCCTTAGAAAAAATATTTATCGAAAAAAGAATCTATCGCGATATTGAAAAATGCGAAACTTGGGAATCTGTTATTGAAACTATTGACATTGGTTTAAATAAATATAGAAAAATCTTTAGAAGAGATATTACAACGGAAGATATTACTAGGCTTACCGAAATTAAAATAAAACGTATTTCTAAATTTGATTCTTTTAAAGCAGACGACATTATCAAAGGAATTGAAGAAGCCATTGGCAAAGTACAAAACGATTTAAACAACTTAATTGACTATGCTATTGCTTATTTCAGAAAGATTAAAGAAAAGTTTGGAAAAGGGAAAGAGCGTAAAACAGAAATAAGAAATTTTGATACCATTGAAGCTGCTAAAGTTGCCGTTGCTAATCAAAAGTTATATGTGAACAAAGAAGAAGGTTTTATTGGGACATCCTTGAAAAAAGATGAATACGTTTGCGATTGCTCTGATATTGATGATGTTATTGTTTTTAGAAACAATGGAACCTTTATTGTTTCCAAAGTTTCAGATAAATCTTTTGTGGGGAAAGACATTATATATGCTACTGTGTTTAGTAAAAACGACGAACGTACTATCTATAATATGGTTTACCAAGATGGATTGAAGGGAAATTCTATGATTAAACGTTTTGCTATTGGTGGCATTACACGAGATAAAGAATATGATTTAACCAAAGGAACAGAGGGTTCAAAAGTTCTTTATTTTAAAGCAAATCCCAATGGAGAAGCCGAAACAATAGTAGTTTATTTGAAATCAAAGCCAAAGCTGAAAAAACTAAATATCTATTTCGATTTTAAGGATATTGCCATTAAAGGACGAAATTCGATAGGGAATATTCTTACCCGACACGCTGTTCGTAAAATTGTGTTAAAAGGCGAAGGCATTTCAACGCTTGGTGGTTTAGATATTTGGTTTGACGATATAGTGAATCGTTTGAATACAGATAGAAAGGGAAAGTATTTGGGCGTGTTTACCAACGATGACAAGATTCTTACTATTAATCAATCGGGAGTTTTCAAATTAATTGGCTATGACCTTTCTAATCATTTCGATGATGACCAAATATTTATTGAAAGATACGACCCACAACTTGTTATTTCTGTAGTTTACTTTGATGGCGAATCACAAACATATTATATCAAAAGATTTACCATAGAAACAACTGATAGAACTGGCAATTTTATTGGCGACCATGTTGATTCTCGTTTGGTTTTAATTTCTGTAGATGAAGCACCAGAAATAGCCGTCTCTTATATTCCCGAAAATAAAAGACAAAAAACGGAAGAAGAAATAAAAATTGCTGAATTTATTGGGGTTAAAAGTTATAAAGCCAGAGGCAAAAGAATGACCTCCTATAAAGTAAATGAGATTAAATTGTTGGAATCTGAAATTATTGAAATCCCTATTGAGGAAGAAACAATTATTGAGGAAGAATCAATAAATGATAGCGAAATCGAAAAAAAAGAAAATGATTCATCAGACAATGATAACGACAACGATTTCAATATTGACAAAGGAACTCAAATAGAATTAGATTTTTAAACCATTAAACAACTTTAATAAACAAATGATAGATAACAAAATACTTGATATAACTCAAGATGTAAAATGGATTGGTGTTTTAGATTATGATATCAGAACTTTTGATATTGTGATGGAAACAAAATTCGGGACAACGTATAATTCTTATTTTATTAATGCCCAAAAGAAAACCATTGTTGAGACCGCAAAAGTTAAATTTTGGGAAACCTATATAAATAAGATAAAACAGATTACCAATCCTACTGAAATTGAGTATATTATTGTTAATCATACGGAACCTGACCATTCGGGAAGCATTAAAAAATTGTTGGATGTTGCACCCAAAGCAATTGTGGTTGGCAGTGGCAATGCCATTAGATATTTAAACGACCTACTGGGCATAGAGTTTAAACACCTTGTGGTGAAAGATGGAGATATTTTAGACTTAGGTAACAAAACCATTAAGTTTATTGCTGCTCCAAACTTGCATTGGCCCGATTCTATATATAGTTATCTTCAAGAAGACAAAGTTTTATTTACTTGCGATTCTTTTGGCGCTCATTATTGTCAAGAAGAAATGTATGATGATAAAGTGCAAAACTTTGATGAGGCTTTCAAATATTATTTTGATGTTATTCTTAAGCCTTTCAGTAAGTTCATGCTCAAAGCCATTGAAAAGATTCGTCCTTTAGATATAAAAGCAATCTGCACAGGGCACGGTCCTTTATTAACTTCTAACTGGCAAAAATACGTTGACCTTTCGGAATCTTATGCCAAAAAGTATTTGGAAAAATCAAGTATCAAAAAAGTATTTATTGCTTATGTTTCCGCCTATCAAAACACTAAACTTATTGCAGAGAAAATTGCGGAGGGAATTAAACAAGCAGGAAACTTGGAAGTGGAGGTTTGTGATATCGAAAAAATGTCTCTCGCAGAGATTGATTTAAAAATAGAACAGTGTTCGGGCATCATACTTGGCTCTCCTACTATTAATCAAAATATTCTTTTGCAAATATACCAGACCTTTGCGCTTATAAGTCCAATTAGAGACAAGGGCAAGCTTGCCGGAGCTTTTGGCTCTTATGGATGGAGCGGAGAAGGTTCTAAAATGATTGAAACCAATTTGAGAAATCTTAAACTCAAATTCATTGGCGAACCAATGCAATTTAAATTTACACCTCACGAAGCAGAAGCTTTTAAATGCATTGGGTATGGTAAAGAATTTGGCAAACAAATAATCGATTGTAATATTGAATAAAAAACAAATGAAAAAATATTTTTTTCCTTCCTTACTTATACTTTTATTTATTGCAAGTTCTTGTCATGTTGCCCGTTTCTTTTATTACAATGCAGCCGACATGAATGATTATAAAAAATTCCCTTCTAAGGAAATTAAAACATCGACAACGGTTTACAAATTTGCTGAATCACCAAATCTTAAAAATATTAACATCCCTCAAGAAATTACATCCCTCAAATTTACTGATTTCAATGACTTTCTTGTTAAATCAAAAACACTTTCTTTATTGGTCATCAAAAACGACACCATCTATTACGAAAAGTACCTTTCTGATAAAACAGAAGAATCTATTTTTACTTCCTTTTCTGTTTCCAAGTCTTTTGTTTCTGCATTAATTGGAATTGCTATTGGTGAAGGTTATATTAAAAATGTAAACGAACCTATCACCAATTATATAGATTATTTCACAGACAAGCGGTTTAATAATATCACCATCGAGCACTTGCTAAATATGAAGTCGGGGATATATTTCAACGAAAACTACTTCAATCCTTTTGGCGATATTGCTAAATATTATTATGGCACCAACCTAAAAAAGTACTTAAAAAAACTCACTATCAAAGAAAAACCGGGCGTTAATTATGATTACCTCAGTGTAAACACGCTTTTATTAAGCCAAATACTCGAAAAAGCCACTGGTAAGAAGACTTCAGATTATTTGCAAGAAAAAATATGGAAACCCTTAGGTATGGAATGGGATGCAAGCTGGAGTGTGGACAGTAAAAAGAACCAAACCATCAAAGCTTTTTGCGGTCTCAATTCGCATACTAGAGATTATGCCAAGTTTGGAAGACTTTATCTGAACAATGGCAATTGGAATGGGAAACAAATAATACCCAATAACTGGATTAAAAATTCAATTACTTATTCTAAAGATTCCACCCAAAAAGTCTATTATAACTACCAATGGCGAGTATGCAATTTGGGCGATTTCTATGCACAAGGCGTTTTAGGACAGTATATTTATGTTTATCCCGAAAAGAACATCATCATCGTAAGAAATGGTTCCAACTATGGCATTAAAAATTGGTTGGATGTTTTTAGGTATATTGCAATCCATATATAACAACACTTACATTAAAAGAGAAAAATTTCTAAGTTTGCATTTAGTTGTAGTCCAATGCTAATATGAAAACACAAATACGTATTGAAAAATTGCTTAGGAAATGAAGTTTTAAATTTATTCTAGTATCTTTATAAAATGAAAAATCGTTGTGCATGAACCAAAGATAATGCACTGATGAATCATTATCACGATACAGAATGGGGCGTGCCGCTATTTGATGATGCCAAACTATTCGAGTTTATTGTTCTTGATTCTTTTCAGGCGGGGCTCAGTTGGTCAACCATACTGAATAAAAGAGAAAATTTTCGAAAAGCCTTTGATAATTTTAATTTTAACAAAATTGCAACTTATGATGAACATAAAGTAAAATTGCTGCTTAATGATATTGGTATTATCCGAAATAATATGAAAATTAGGGCAACTCTTACTAATGCGATATGTTTTATCAACGTTCAGAAAGAGTTTGGTTCTTTCAGCAAATATATTTGGCAGTTTGTAAAAGAGAAACCAATTAATAATAAATGGAAAACATTACAAGAAATTCCAGCTCGAACTACCGAGTCTGATGTAATGAGCAAAGAACTTAAGAAACGTGGGTTTAAATTTGTGGGTTCCACTATTTGTTATGCTTTTATGCAAGCAAGTGGTATGGTAAACGATCATTTGATTAACTGTTTCAGGTATAACGATATTATTAAAATTCAATAGCAAAGAGCGATGAAAGATAAAGAGACGCTAAATTCAATTATTGGGGAATTAAAGAAACACTCAAATGCTGAAAACCTAAAAGGAATGGCACGATTTGGAATTAATATTGAAAAAGCTTTTGGAATCAATATTCCTATTCTTCGCGAAATTGCCAAAAAAAATAAAAATAATCATTCGCTTGCGCTTCAACTTTGGGAAACCAATTTGCACGAAGCTTGTATTCTCGCAACGATGGTTGATAATCCAAAGCTTGTTACAGAAACTCAACTTGAAAATTGGGTTTTAGATTTTAATTCGTGGGATATATGCGACCAATGCTGTGCCAATCTATTTGAAGATACTCCTTTTGCTTATCATAAAGCTATGGAATGGAGTTATAGAAAAGAAGAATATGTTAAACGTGCAGGTTTTGTGATGATGGCTCGTTTGGCAATTAGCGATAAAAAAGCAGAGGATGCCAAATTTGAACCTTTTCTTATTCGTATGCTTGAAGAAGCTGGTGATGAAAGAAACTTTGTTAAGAAAGCAATTAATTGGGCATTGCGACAAACGGGTAAACGGAGTTTTCGAATGAACGAAGCTGCCCTTGCAACTGCCAAAGAAATGCTCCGCTTAGACCCTAAGTCTGCAAAATGGATTGCTACTGATGCCATACGTGAGCTAACCAATGCCAATATTATTAAAAGAATAAAACACTAAATGAAACACTCTTTTTTATTAATACTATTTTTTACTTTGTATTGCTGTTCCTCTGAGAAAAAAGACAATACAACAACTGTAACGCAAGCAATTGCAAGAAATCAAAAGTTAATGGTAAAAAGACCAGTTTGTAAACCAATGACCACATTAGAAAAGTCATTAATTGAAGCTGGTTTAATTGATGTTGCACTTATTGATACTACTATTATTGTAAATTTAAAATACTCAACCACCGATAATTTTCTTGGCTTTGACCTTTATGGTGATTTTAACAAATGTTATTTACAACCTGATGTTGCCGAAAAGCTTATAAAAGCACAACAATACTTAAATGAAATAAAAGCCAGTTATCATTTAATAGTCCTTGACGCAGCACGACCCCGAAGCATACAACAAATATTTTGGGACACCTTAAAAATGCCTGTAAGCGAAAAAGTTAAATTTGTAGCAAATCCTAAAAATGGTTCTTTACACAATTTTGGAGCCGCTGTTGATATTAGTATTGCTGATGAAAACAAAATTGCTTTAGATATGGGTTGTCCTTACGATTATATTGGTGAACTTGCTTATCCTACTTCAGAAACAAAAATGTTATCAGAAGGAAAACTTAGCCAACAACAAGTTGATAACAGAAAGCTACTTAGAACAGTGATGTATAAAGCAGGTTTCTTTAACATTCAAACCGAATGGTGGCATTTTAATTCGTGCAGACGCGAAGAGGCGATTATAAAGTATAAAATGATAGAATAAGTTGATTTTTTGAATAGGTTATTTAGGCTAAGGACTTTTATACCAAGTTGCATATGAAGATACAAGTCTTGCTAAACCATGCGTTTCCACAAAAAAACCATGGGCTTCCACAAAATAACCATGCTTTTTCACAAAAAAACCTTGCCCATTTGCAAAAAAACCACATGCTTCCACAAAAAAACTATGCTCATTTGCAAAATTACCAAGCCCATTTGTAAAATTACTAAGCGTATTTACAAAAATACCATGTGTAATTGCAAAAAAACTTTTTTGACATTTATAAAAACCTTATGGGTTTAGAAATAAATTTATTGAGGTTGAAATAAGAGATTATTTTATAATAATGTTTTTTTTAAATAATAAAACCTCCGCATAAAGAGGAGGTTTTAGGTT
>MNXO01000170.1 GCA_001872995.1 Bacteroidetes bacterium CG2_30_32_10
TAAATGTGTCAATTAATTTAAAAAAAAAAATGGGTTTATTTTCTGTCAAAACGAGTTAAACTATCTTCGCCAACTCCCACTTCAAAATCCTTGTCTTCAACTTTTGGGTTGATAATATGTTCTAGCTCTTCAGGTATAATATTTTTTTTATTTTGTTCAATCGTTTTTTTGACAGTTTCAATAGACAATGGAAACATCGTGTTGAGGCTACTTTCATAAGAATACCACATAATTTTTTTAAAAATATCGGTTTTTTGATGATATGCGTTTCCCTTTTTGCTTTTGAGCACTATTTCGTTATTAGGAAATTCTTTGAGCGCGTCTAAATAAGTATCATACTCGTAATTAATGCAACATTTTAGTTTGCTACATTGCCCTGCAAGTTTTTGATTATTTAAAGATATTTGTTGGCATCTTGCCGCATTGGTTGAAACCGAGCGAAATTCAGTAAGCCAAGTGGAGCAACAAAGCTCTCTGCCGCAAGAACCAATACCACCTAAGCGACTGGCTTCTTGTCTTACACCGATTTGCTTCATTTCAATCCGAATACCAAATTCTTCAGCAAATAATTTAATCATTTCCCTGAAATCAACCCGTTCTTCGGCAGTATAATAAAAAATTGCTTTTATTTTATCGCCCTGGTACTCGACATCGCATATTTTCATATCAAGTTTTAGCTCAACAGCAATTCTTCTAGCTCTAAACATGGTGGAATTTTCAATTTCTATGGCAGAATTCCATTTTTCAATATCCGATGTTTTGGCTTTTCTGTAAACTTTTTTAATTTCATCTTTAATTGGATTGACATCTTTTTTTTTCATTTGAAACTTAACAGTTTCACCAACGAGAGAAACAATTCCAATATCGTGACCTGGATTTGCTTCAACAGCAACGATATCACCTATTTTTAATTCTATATCACCTGGAAGTCGGTAAAAATCTTTTCGACAATTTTTAAATCTCACTTCAATACAGTCAAATGGATTTGTATTTTTAGGCGTTTCAATATCATTAAGCCAATCAAACACATCTAGTTTGTTGCAACCGTGCTTAAATATTTTTTCGTTCTTTAAAAAAGGTTTGGGCGAGCAAGAGCATCCTCTTGATATATGGTCGTTTGAGTTCATGCTGGTTTATCTTTTGTTATTTTGCAAAAATACGCAATTTTAAGGGATTGATTTCATTTTTAACAGTTTTGCCATTTTCAATGACAAATCAAAGAATAGGATTTTTGGATTTGCATTACGTTCTATGTGATATAATGCTTGGTTAAGCCTTTCTGTTATATCCAAGCAATTAGAGGTATTAATATAAGGTGAGAATTTACTAACAAACAAGGCTTCCTGCTCATCTAATTTAACCATTGATGTAGTTTTGAAATTCACGAGCAAGCATTCTCTCACCATTCGTAAAGCATAAATAAAGAATTGTTTTTGTTTTTCTCTACCAATTTTAGCTATTTCATCTACCCAACTAAACATTTCGGAAATGCTAAATTTATAACAAAGTCGCATCCATTGGCTAAAATAATTTAAGTTTAACTTTTCAATATCTTTTTCTTCTATTTGTTTTAAGGCTTCTTTGTAATTTCCATAAACAATATTTGTGATTTGTCTAGCAAAAGAAGGTTCGCAATTATTTTTTTCGACCAAAGCATAGTATAAGTCAGCATCTGTAATTGGTGGCACTTTAACTAATTGTGTTCTAGAAATAATTGTTTTAAGTATAAGGTCTGGATTTTCTGATACCAAAAGAAATAATGTTTTATCGGGAGGTTCTTCCAATATTTTAAGCAGTTTGGGAGCTGCCGAATGAAATAATTTTTCCACCATCCAAATAATCATCACTTTATATTCCGATTCATACGACTTAAGGCTCAAAGTCTTAATAACTTCGTTGCAATCTTCAGCATTAATAATACCTTGCTTATTCTCAATTCCTATATGTTCTAACCAATCATATAAATTTATATAATAATTATTTAAAAGTATTTCTCTCCAATCATTCAAAAAGTTTTTGCTCAATGGTTTTTTGGTTATACTTTTTGTGGTAGCAATAGGATAAATGAAATGCAGGTCTGGATGTATTAGTTTTTGATATTTAACGCAGGAGGGACAAATACCACAGGAATCGTCATCTGATTTATTCACACAATTAACATATTGTGCATAAGCAATTGCCAATGCTAAATTACCAGAACCTTCTGGACCAAAGAAAAGCTGGGCATGACTTACTCTATTCTCTTTTACTGTTTGAATAAGTTTTTGCTTAACCGTTGTTTGTCCTATTATCTCTTTAAATAGCATTTTATTTTTTATCTAAGTAGATTTGTAGTAACTTTGACACGTATTTTCCTAACACATCAAACTCAAGATTTACAGTAGTGCCAGTTTTAAAATTGTGGAAATTAGTGTTATCGTAAGTAAAAGGAATGATAGCAACTGAAAAAAAGTTTTTTCCACTATCAACAATAGTAAGACTAACACCATTTACTGAAATAGAGCCTTTTTCAACAGTAATGTTGCCTATTGCTGGGTCATATTCGAAAGTATATTTCCAACTGCCATTAGTTTCTTCAACAGTTAAGCATTTTGCTGTTTGGTCAACATGTCCTTGAACAATATGTCCATCAAGCCTGCCATCCATTTTCATACATCGTTCCAAATTAATTTCATCTCCAATTTTTAAAAAACCTAAATTAGATCTATCAAGAGTTTCTTGAACCGCAGTAACTGTATATTGTCTTTTATCCTTATTAACAATAACAGTTGTTAAGCAAACGCCATCGTGTGCAATGCTTTGATCAACTTTCAATTCTTTTGCAATAGGCGTTTCAATAGTTATATGAACATTTCCTTTGTCTTTTTCGATATTTACAACTTTTCCTAATGCTTCTACTATTCCTGTAAACATAATTTTTTATTTAGTATAATCACTTATTTTCTTAGTATATGGACACTTCCTTGAATTTGCCGTACTTTTAACCCAGCTAATCTTATTTCATAAACATCGCAAATATAAAAGTAAACACCATCGCTACAATTCATTTTTGTATAGGTATTTTTTCCATCCCAGTTCACATCGGGATTTTGTGTTTCAAAAACCAGTTCTCCCCAACGATTAAAGATTTTTAAATCAATTTTTTCTACGAATGAATAAGGAAATGGAATTAACAAATCATTATGTCCATCATTATCGGGAGTAAATACGTTTGGTAAATGATAGCGTGGGCAATTATCAATGTCTAAACATGAAGGTGTGCAAGAAAGGCTTTTATTATTCACTGAATCAATTGCTATTACCGTATAGCATCCTGCAATAGAATTTAAGTTGCTATGCACAAAAACAGTATCATTAGCCGAATTAGCAGTATAAATTAAGGATAACTCTCCTGTTTGAGTTGGCGAATACCAAACTTCATATTTAATAACATCATTTGAACAGTAATAATTCGGATTTGTCCATATTAAGGTGTTTTCAATTTCTGCACAATCTGGTATTACGGTTAGTACAGGACAACGAGGTGCAGTAGTGTCTTTAGGTACCCCACAATTGATTTGAGAATAATTAATGATGGGGTCAACAAATCCTGCAGCAGAGTATTTTCCTTGACTTTTAATTTTATAACAATACGTTGAACCATTTACCAATGCAGTGTCGTTGTAAGTATTGTTTGTACTAAACCCCACAGAATCAAAAGCAAACGTTGCATTATTTTGTCGATAAATGGTATAAAGCAAATTGGTCCATGGAACCACCTCGTTCCATGTTAATATTAATTCGTTATCGCTAGGTATAATATTTATAAAAACCGAAGACGCTTTATCGGTATTGCCTATTAAAAACCTATTTCCTAGTGTCTCATTATAAAGAGCTATTTTGTAAAACAATGTGCTATCTTTTGTATTTATTAATGTATCGTTATTATATATGGTATCGTTTAATCCATAAACCGAATCTATTAATTGGTAATTATTTAAACCATTAAAAGACCTTGAAATTAAATATTTATAAGGACCTGGTGCTTGGATGGTATCCAGTTCTCTTGGTTTTGCCCAAGCAATATATGAAGAACCATCTGTTTTGCTTGTATTCTTAATACTTATATTTGTAATAATTGGAACATCTTTTTTTAATTCGGCACAAGCTTCTAAAGAAGCGTAGCTTTCTGAGCCATCTGTATAATAAGAAATAACCATATAGCAATAATCTACTCCATGCAACAAACCTGCACTTCCATTATCATCAATATAAGAAGTAGTGTTTATATTTGTAATATCAGCTATTTGTGTATATCCAGTATAATTAGGTACACCAGTTTCGCAATTGGAGGGAATAAAACCGGTATATCCATTATGCCGATAAATTTTATAACCCACTGCATTTGGACCAGCACAATTGCTGATATCCCAATTTAAATGGATAGAATACCCCACTGCAATTGCAGTTAAGTTTTTGGGTGATGGAGGTATAACAGATATTCCAACTGTTTTAATAGTAAAAAGATGAATAGGTATTCCATTATCTGATGCTTTAAACGAAACATAATACTTCTGTTTCTGAATATGTAAGCAATTTGTCTGCCAAGTAAATTGAGAACTTAAAGGAGGTGGACCCGAAACGATTGGAAATTCGGCAGGACTATTTGTTATAGATAATGGACCACCAAACGCAGTCATTGTTAGCGGATTATTATCTGGATCAGTTGCAGTTACTGTAAAAGACAAGTTACTTCCCGCTTCAATACAAACATCAGAAAGATCATTTATTTGTGGAGGTTGATTATTGCAAATAACCACATTTATTTGCATATCTCTAGTTACAGAGCCAATTTTCATACCCATTCTCCATTCTTCAATAAGAATAGCAACATTATATTCGCCTATTTGATTGGGACTATCCCACAATAAGTCTCCTGTAATTGCATTGATTGAAATATTATTTGGTAAATAATAACCAGGAATATCAAAGCCACCTTCACCTTTGCAATTAATTAATCGATAAGACAAACTATCCCCATCAACATCAAAAGCACCTGGATTATGAATAAATGGATGATCTACACAGGCATTATCAATAGGAGGATTTAATAAAATAGGCGAGTTATTTGGTTCTATAAAAGGATTAATAACCAACATAGTTTCAACATAAAATGGAACATTTACCGAATTAGGGATATTATTTACACCAGCATTTCTGTTTGGGTCTTCAAAATACATTACATAGGTGTAGGGAGCTGCGTATGTATGTTGCCCGATATAAATATTTTTTTTATATTCAGGGTTTGATAAAACTTCTCCAAAATGAGTACAGCCTCCACCTGGAGGACCATTGATTCTAGAAACAGCACTATAGGTTCCATCGCCCCAATATAACATTAAATCACAGCGGTCTGCGGTAGTTCCGGTATAGGTATATGTTGTAATAGTTGCTTCATAGGTGTAATCACTTATCCAGCGATAGGTAATCTCTCCGGCTCTGTTATGAGTAGCAAATACATTGCTACTCAAAACAATTATTAATATAAAAACAGCAAAACGCCTTAACCACATATAATTTCTGTTAGCCAAATTAAATATCTCTATTCATTAGCGTGTTAGAAAAATTTATTATTATTTCTTTTTTACTATCAGGCAAAGAAATTTTATTGATATAATTAATTGCTTGTTGGTAATATGCATTCATTTCTTTTTCAATATGATTATTCACCTTTGTTTGAATATAAATAGCTTTAACAGCATCAATTTTTTGCTGTTGATTAATATTATCGAAACTATTCTTATAATAATCGGACAAAACTTTACGTAATTGTTCATCTGCTATTTCATAAGCTTTAAGATACAAGTATGTCTTTTTGTTGGAAACAATATCCCCACCAGTTTTTTTACCAAATTTATTTTCGTCACCAAAAGCATCAAGAAAATCATCTTTCAATTGAAAGGCTAATCCAATATTTTCACCAAATTTATAAATATTAGCGGTGTCATTATCATTAGCACCAGCAATTATAGCTCCAATTTTTAAACTTGCACCTATTAATACAGCTGTTTTCAAGCGGATCATTTCTAAATATTCTTTAATAGAAATGCCATTTAGCGATTCAAAATTCAAATCTAATTGCTGTCCTTCGCAAACTTCGATGGCAGTTTTTGTAAAAGCTTCTAATATTTTTTGCAAATAAGGAGTTTTGGTCTTAATTACTTGCTTATACGCCAAAGCAAACATGGTATCGCCCGATAATATTGCAATATTTGAATTCCATTTTTTATAAACTGTATCCTTTCCTCTTCTGAGAGGAGCATTATCCATAATGTCATCGTGGATAAGCGTAAAATTATGGAACAACTCTAGCCCAATCGCTGTATCTGAAGCCAGTTCTACATTTCCACCAAACATATCGCAAGCCATTAAAAGCAAATTAGGACGAATTCTTTTTCCCCCAATACCTAATGTATAGGATATAGGAGCATATAATTCAATTGGTTCTCCATCAAAAATAAGAGATTTGAATTTATTATTAATTATTATTTGGATTTCATCAGCACTATACATTGTTTCTAATAATTAATGAGAAATAAACTGAAGGTTTGTAAGTAGTTTTGTTATTCCTTCCTTCAGTTGAATAGGCTCACGTTTTAATAATTTTTTCATTTTAACAATATCTGGAAGTCTTCTGGTCATATCCCCTTCTTTAAGTTGTGGTAAATGAGTGATTTTTGAAGAAGAACCTGTTATTCCTACAATTTTATTAGCTAAATCGAGAATTGAAATTTCAATTTCTCCACCAATATTTACCACATCATTGATAAATAGATTGTTTTGAAATGCATTGAAACAGGCGTCAATATTGTCTTCTATATAGCAAAATGTTCTAGTTTGCGTGCCATCGCCATAAATAGTAATATTTTGATTTTTTAATGCCAAAGAAAGGAACTTCGACATTACAAAATCTTTGCTTTGCTTAGGTCCATAAGTATTAAAAAAACGGAAAATAGTATATTCAATGCCAAATTCCTTTTTATAAGATTTTAAATATGCCTCTGCCACATTTTTAACAATTGCATAAGGAATCCTTGAATTAAGTGGCGTGGTATACTCGTTTTGAGGCAACTCAACAGGTTCTCCATATATTTCGGAGGAAGAGGAAAACAATATGCGTTTAACTCCTGAATTTTTTGATAAATTTAATATGTTTTCGATGCCATGTATATCATCCAATACTTTTACGGGATTTTCCTGAGTTCTTTTAACGCCAACTAAAGCTGCATAATGAAAAACATAATCGAAACGATACGAAAGCATTATTTCTGCGATGTCTCTATAATTATTTACATTGCATTTGATAAAACACCAGTTGTTCTTGGGAAGTAAAGGGAGTTTTTTTAAATCACCAGTAGATAAATCATCAACAATTACAATAAAATTATCTTTATCAGCAATCAGCTTTTCAGCCATACAGCTTCCAATAAAACCTGCTCCTCCAGTAATTAATATAGTTCTCATCATTATTGTTTAATTAGACTAAGCAAATAATCACCATAACCGCTTTTTAATAGTGGTTGTGCAACTTTTTTTAATTGTGTTTCGTCAATAAAACCCATGCGGTATGCAATTTCTTCAATACATCCTATTTTTAAGCCTTGTCGTTCTTCTATTACTTGAACAAATTGAGAAGCTTGTAAAAGTGAAGTAAATGTTCCTGTATCGAGCCAAGCTGTTCCTCTACTTAATAAACCTACTTTTAGATTTCCTTTTTCTAAATAATATTTATTTACATCTGTTATCTCATATTCGCCTCTGGCACTAGGTTTGATATTTGAAGCTACATCAATTACCGAATTATCATAAAAATACAAGCCTGGTACCGCATAATTAGATTTAGGCTGTAACGGTTTTTCTTCTATAGAAATAGCTTTTTGATTATTATCAAACTCAACAACGCCATATCTACACGGATCTGAAACATGATAAGCAAAAACAACTCCTCCATCTGGATTATTGTTTTCTTGTAATAAGGTTTGTAAACCCGTTCCATAAAAAATATTGTCTCCCAATACAAGTGCAACATTATCTTTTCCAATAAAAGATTTCCCTAAAACAAATGCTTGAGCCAGTCCGTTTGGAACAATTTGTTCTATATAACTAAAAGAACACCCCAATTCTTTTCCTGTTCCAAGTAGTCTTTTAAAGCTTGGCAAATCGTTTGGTGTAGATATAATAAGAATTTCATTTATTCCTGCCATCATCAAAACAGATAGAGGATAATATATCATTGGTTTATCATAAATCGGCATCAATTGTTTGCTAACAGCTAAAGTTAGTGGATGTAATCGGGTACCAGAACCTCCTGCTAAAACTATTCCTTTCATTTTTTTTATATTTGATTAGTAATTTATTCGTCTGTTTCATCATCCTCAATGACTTCAAACAAAGGTTTTTCAAGCGATTTTGTTGAACCTGGTTTAATTATTGAGAGTATTAGTGATGGTAATATAATAATATTTGCAAACATTGCAACAAACAAAGAAAAAGAAACGAGTAAACCCAAGGCTACAGTACCACCAAAATCTGAAGCCATAAATATAGAAAAGCCCAAAAAGAGAACAATTGATGAAGTAAGCATACTACTTCCTCTATCAGTAAGAACATTAACAACACTAGTTTTAATATCAAGTTTGTGTTTTCTAATTTCGAAACGGTATCGTAAAATATAGTTTATCGCATTATCAACCGACATGCCGTATGCAATACTAAAAATTAATAGTGTGGATGGTTTTAAAGGAATCTGAAGGAAACCCATTAGCGCAGCAGTCATCAATTGTGGAAAAAGATTGGTTATTAAAATAATTATAACCATTCTTGTAGAACTAAACAACAGTGCTGTTAGCAGAGATATAATAATAATAGCTATTATAATACTAATGATTAGATTTTGCGCCAAATACTCTGTTCCTTTCAAAAATACTACGCTTGTTCCTGTTATTATTACATCAAATTTACTTTTATTAAAAAGAGTATCTGTTTTAATTTTAATTTCATTTTTTATCCTTTTAATGTCTAAAGTGCCTATATTCTTCATTTGAACGCTTATACGCGTATTTTTTTTGGTACTATCTAAAAAATTATCCAGTAATTTAATTTTATTATTTCCTTTGTTTTTGGGCATATAAGAAGCAATAAAGCCAAAATCATTGCTGGTGGGCATTTCATACATTGTAGAATCTCCATTGTAAAAGGCTTGTCTTGCCGATTTAAGCACTTCTACTATTGATAAAGGTCTTGATAATTCGGGATAAGTTGCAATTACTTTTTGCAATTCATTAATTTTACGGAAAGTGGGAAGGTTCATAATCCCATTTTTTTCATTTTTGATAGAAATTTCAAAGGGTAAAATCCCTTTAAAATTGTTTTCAAAGAATGCCAAATCCTTATAAATAGGGTCTGATTTTGGAAGGTCATCTACAATATTTCCCGTTGTTGTAAGTTTTGTTACACCCCATACTCCCAAAACAATCAGCAATGAAGCTATAATATAAATTTTTTTCCTATGATTAATAACAAGGTTGGTAATCTTTTTAATAGAACCTAACATTAGTTTATCGTCTAAATGTTTTGTCTGTTTTGCATTTGGAGGAGATAAGTAACTAAAAAATATGGGTATCAATATGATGGACAACAAATAAGCAAGCATAATGTTTATTGATGACACAACACCAAACTCAAATAGAATTATACTAGAAGTAAAAACAAAAGTTACAAATCCAGAGGCTGTAGTAGCATTTGTCATTAGGGTGAGCTTACCCATTTTTTCTATAACTCTTGATAGTGCTTTAGTTTTATTACCATGACTTCTAATTTCTGTATGGTATTTATTTAAAATAAAAATACAGTTTTCTACTCCAATTAATATTAATAACGGTGGTATCATTCCTGTGAGAATGGTAATTTTATAACCTAACATTGCTTGAACACCTAAAGCCCAAATTACACTTATAATAATGATAGACATTGGTATTATTACTGCTTTAAATGATCTGAAAAAGACGAACAATAGAATTAATGCTACAATTAGAGCTATGATTATAAACA
>MNXO01000161.1 GCA_001872995.1 Bacteroidetes bacterium CG2_30_32_10
GACAAGATATTGGTAAAATTTGTTAACAACATAGATATTAAGCCCCTTAGGTGGCTTAAGTTTATAAAAACTTTGATGTGAGTACGATTTAAAAATAAATACTTATTTTTGTCGGACAACAGTAAAAAAAATTACAAAATTTAAACGTTTTCTTTAGTAATCCATTTGCTACATTCAGAAGCTTTGTAATTGTTCATTTGAGATAATAAGTTTTCTATATCGTCTGATAATAATAACATCTTACGGTTAATATCTTTCAAAAATCCATGTTCCACCATGGTTTGTATATGTTGGAAAAGGCTTTCATAAAAGTTGTTCATGTTATAAACGCCAATTGGTTTCTTGTGCAATCCAAGTTGTCCCCAAGTGAGCATTTCAAAAAGTTCATCCATAGTACCATATCCACCAGGTAATGCAATCACTCCATCGGAGAGTTCGTGCATTTTAATTTTTCGCTCGTGCATAGAGTTGACTGTTATAAGTTCGGTGAGATGAGTATGTGCAATTTCTTTGGTTTTAAGAAAGGAAGGAATAACGCCAATAACTTTTCCACCTTCTTTCAATACACCATCAGCAACTGCTCCCATCAATCCCACGCAAGCACCTCCATAAACCATTTCGATATTATGCTTTGCTAATGTTTGCCCAAGCTGAAATGCTTTTGTTTTATATATTTCGCTGAAACCACTGCTTGAACCACAAAATACAGTTATTCTTTTCATAAGTTTATTTTTTATTTAGTATAATTTTATGCTTTCATCTATAGGCGGTATAAATTCATTTTAATTTTCTAAAGATTACTTTTCTTCTTCGGTATCATCGTCATTAAAGATGATTTTCTTGAGCTTTTGATACATAAATGAAACAACAAGTAGCAGAATACCCAACGAAATAAATGCAGCCACTTTTCCACCCGACGAAATGTCTCTTATATCTAAAACAAATAACTTGAGTAATGTTATAAGAAATACGGATAAAGAAATGATGCGAAGCATTTTAATTTCCTTTTTCATACCAACAACCATTAACACAAAAGAAAATATTCCCCAAATAATGGGATAGCCAATTTTGCTTGTTTGTTGGAGAATGTAATAGGGAGTTGTGTCTGGTATGTAATAAATTAACATGGTAATATGTTCTATTTCGGTGCTAGCAATAAATAGAATAATGAACGAGAAAAACCAATAGTAAATATTAATTAATGCTTTGGAGTTTTCGACTTTGGTGCAAATAGTTCGATAGAGTTCGTGCAATAATAACAATACCAATGCAATGTTTACATAATGAATGATAAATCCTGTAATATCAGCTTGACCATATATAAATAAATTTCGGGCAGATACATTATGAATATGAGAAAGTGTAGGGTAGAGAATGATTACAAGCGTAGTAAATATAGAAATGATTATTACAAAAGAAATATGGGCATTTTTTCTAACATAGTTCATTAATATTAATAAAAATAATGCTTGATAAGTGTATTTAACAATTTTTTCGGCAGAAGTATATATACTATAATGGTTTAACTGGTAATTCATTTCTAAAAGTGCGATGATATATAAGAGAAAGCAAAAAAGAATTGTTAAAAACCCTTTATAAGCATTCGCTGGTGTTTTCCAAAACAGTTTATCTTCAGGGTTTTGGGTTATCAAATAGCGATTAACCCATATAGATGCTAATACAAAAACACCTGTAAGAAAACCCTTGTTTAATATAATGGGTAAGGCTTCTTTTTTTGTTATAAATTCATTTATAAAATATATATTTGTCCAATCCATCATTAAACTAATAACAACGAACAATAGAACAGCAAAAGAAAAGTATTCGAGCAGCTTAATCTTTGATTGCTGAGCTAACCAAAATAATAAAGTAAATTCGGCTGCCCAAAAGAGTGTAATGGTATTGCCTTCAAACATAATTGGTGCAACCAAACTCAAAAATAACAAACCAAATCCCAACAACATATTAACTAAAACTTTGTCAATACCTTTCCTCAAAAATAATACTATGGCAAAAGCAAGGTTAAACAAACCAAATATTGCGGTCATCAATCCTCGATATTCTAAACTCTTTGCTTCTGTTAAAATATAAATTGCTGTAATGTAAAATAGAAAGGTGTTTAAGGTAAGTATAATAATTTCGAAGGCACCAAACTTAAGATTTTCTTTAATATTATTGATGATGTTCATCACAAAGAAAAGAAGATAGAAAAGAGATGCAAAAATAAATGCTCCATTATAAGGATATGCATCATTAATAAAAACATCGCTCACTAACCAGCCTCCATAAGTGATGATGGTGAAAACAAAAGCCACAATATTAATCAGATTCCAACTTTTGTAATAAGCAAGCAACAACATACCCGAGTTAAGAATTAATAGGTATGGAAAAAGTACGATGTAATTTCCCTGACCAGTGCTAACCATAAAAGGAGAAGCAAAGCCACCGATGATTGCAATAATAGCAAGTTCTTTTCGATTGTATGATATGGAAAGAAAAACGGTGAAGCCTGTAATTACTATCATCAATAAAAAAGCAAGTGTTTGTGATAGCAAATGATACTCTTGAAATGCAATGGTAAATGTAAAATAGAGTGTCGCAATACCGCCACCCAAAAGCACAGAGCTAAATGCCCTATATGTTTTTCTCATCCAATGTGCAAGTCCTATTAAGAGAAATCCTGAAATAATGCCAATGGTCATTCGGGTAAATTCATTAATCCAGTTTTTATCAATGGCATACTTAACAAACAAACCAATGCCAATCACAAGAATAGCAATCCCTATTTTATTAATCAAATTTTCGCCAATATACTTTTCTAAATCCTTGTTTTTCTGCTTTCCAAGAATAGGAGCGGGGAGAGGTTGTTTTGTTGGAGTACTTTGATTTATCTGATTTTGATGGATAATAGTTGTTTTTTCTACTGGAATATTTGGTTTATTTATTTCAGCAGGAGCAATAGCTGGGGCAATAATGTTAGGAAGAATAATAGCTTGCTCAACCGGTTTAACTTCTAAAGGTTCTTCTTTAACAATAAGTTCTTTTAATTGATTTAGCTCATTAAACATACTTACATTCTGCTCAATAAGACGTTCAATTTTTTGATTAATGTCTTCTTTTTTATTCATAACTAAAATTTTTAAAATAATCTATGAATTAAGGATTTAAAGTATATTTTGCCTCATTCTCATCTTGTAAAAATACAAAATTCTTTCAACGATTAAAAAAACATAAGGTTTAAAAAATACATGCCCAACTCTTTTAGTAAGCCCAATATTTTACTTAGCACTAATTTAATGAAAAATAAATACATAAAATATCAATAAGTTTTTTTTGAAATTTATAAAATATTTGTAAGTTTGTAAAAAATATTTACTTATGAAATATAATTTCTTAATTAAACCAAAGACTGTCTTAAAAATGATACTTCTACTTGTATTATTTACAGGATTTCAATCTTGCTTAAAAGATAAATTTAATTTTGACCGTATGGCTCAAGTAGAATGGGAACCTACATTGGCTGCTCCCTTGCTACACACTAAATTAACCTTGTGGGATGCACTAAACGATTGGGATAGCAGTCATCTTTTTGTGCAAGATCAAACTCATTTCCTTACGCTTATGTATAGAGGCACTGTTTTTTCTCAAACTGCCAATCAATTGATTACCATTCCCGACCAAAGTTTTCCTGCTATCAATCATAATTTTGATAATATAACTCCTCAACAAGAGGTTGAATTTATTTTTAATATTGATTACAACTCATCCAATAGTGATAGTATTTATGAGATTTATGTAAAACAAGGTAATTGGAATCTTAATTATAATTCTAATTTGAAAGAAAATGCTACTATTACAATTAATTTCCCAACAATAACAAAGATTACAGACAATAGCCCTTTGTCATTCATTGACTCTATTGCTTCAGGAAATCAATCTGTTAATCACCAATCGAATTTAGCTGGTTATAAAATAGTTTTAAACCATCACCGGTTACCATGTAATTTAAAAGTTAGATTTCAAACAGGTGTGGTTACTACCAATAATACAATTAATATCACTAATGATGTTTCAAACATACTCTATTCCAAATTAGTTGGATATTTCAGTCAACCCGCATTTGATATTCTTAAAGATACCGTTTATTTAGATATTTTTAAAAGAAATCTAAGTGGAAGATTTACTATAGTTGACCCTCAATTAAATATTTATGTTAGCAATTCTTATGGATTTCCTATTAATATTGCTTTTACCCAATTTGCATCCTATAGGTCTGTCGCTCCTCTAAGTACTGTCCCTATTTCTGGTAGCGGTTTTTTAAATCCATGGACTATAAATTCACCTACATTAGCACAATCGGGACAAACGCTAATTACACCTCTATTGTTAAATAAAAATACGAGCAACATTGATGATGCAATAAATATTTCCCCTCAATACATTGTTTATAATACTAGCGCACTTGGTAATCCTGCAGGATTTATTTCTGGTGCACCAAATTTTGTTTTAGACACCAGCAAATTTAAAGTAGATGTGGATGTAGAATTACCATTATATGGAAAAGCAATAGATTTTACTGTTCAAGATACCTTTAAAATGGAAGAATTTAAAACAGAAAACAGAGATAAAATTGATTGGGCAGCAATTAGAGTAATTACTACCAATGGTTTCCCTGTGGATGTGAATTTACAACTCATTTTTACCGATACCTTATACAATAGAATCGACTCTTTATATTTAACTGGTGATGATAACCGAATAATAGCTTCAGGTATATTAGGGGCAGGTCCAGATTATAGAGTTATTATGCCTTATATAAAAAGATCTGAAACAACGATATCGGGAGAAAGAATAAATTATATGATAGCCCATGATGTTAAAAAAGTATTACTCAAAGCGGTGCTCAATACTGCCAATAATCATGGGACTGATGTTAAATTTTTCTCCGATTATGCGATTGATGTGAAAGTAGGCGTGAAAACCCATTTAAAAATAAAATACTAAACAAAGACTATAACCTTAAAGCAAAACAGAAAAGATGAATCATTTAAAATATAAATTAATACTTGCTTTTAGTATCATTGTTTGCCAATTTGGATTATTTAACAAGCAAGCAATGTCGCAAAACGACCTTACCTTGCAATCTATCAAAATAATTCCGCAATCCAATTTTACCAATCCCGCATTGCGACCACCAATGAAGTTTTATATTGGATTGCCTGGGTTTTCAAGTTTCTATTTTGGACTCAACCACAATGGCTTCAATTATCGCAATCTTGTAAAAGAAGGAGCTGACTTAGACCCAACCATTTATTCTCCAGACTCAACATACATCACTACTGAATCTGAAAATGAAGCACTATCTAAAATGACAAAAAAGAACTTTATCCTTGCAAAAGTAAACGAGGAAATTTTATCAGGTGGATTTCAATATCAAGAACACTTTTTTACTGTTAGTTTATCCGAAAAAATTGATTTCAGATATGGCTATCCTAAAGATTTAATGAATTTGGCAATTAATGGGAATGCTGAGTTCATTGGAAAAACAATAGATTTAGATGGTTTAAATTTCGATTTTGTTCATTATCGAGAATTGTCGTTGGGTTGGTCTCGTCCAGTTAATGAACAATTGATAGTGGGAGGACACTTGAAATTACTAACTGGTTTGTCTAATTTATGGATGAAAAAAAATAAATCAACCATTGCTATTGATGATTTAAATTTTGGACATACCGCAATTCCAGATTATACCCTTTATATGACCACTCCAGATTTTATCAATGATTCTGTATCTTTTTATAATGATTCAATTGATAAAATGGGCGGCATCAGGGAACCTACTTCTTCTGATATAAAAAGCTATATGAAGAACTTTAAAAATTTTGGTGCTGCTATTGATTTAGGATTAACCTATAAAGTCAATGAAGAGATAGACCTTGGCGTTAGTTTCCTTGATTTAGGGTATATTAAATTTAAGAAAAACACCCAAAAATTTAGCAGTAAAGACGATGCCAACTTTGCATTTGATGGATACTTTGTAAAAAATGCTATTTTATTAGGAAGAAAAGACCAAGCTGGCGATAGTATTCAAAAAATTTATTTTGACCAATTGAAAGACTCCATTGCCAATAATTTTAATACGGTAAGTAGCAATGAATCTTATTGGTATCCTTTGACTCCCAAAATCTATTTAAGTGGTAATTACACATTTACTGAAAACGATAATGCAGGCTTATTAATAAGAAGTGAAATTTTCAATAGAAAATTGCATCCTTCGGTTACCTTATCCTATAATCGCAAAATTGGCACTTATGTGAGTCTTGCTGCCAGTTATTCGATATGGAACAGAAGTTATACCAACTTTGGTTTTGGATTTGCAGCAAATGGAGGACCTGTTCAATTGTATGTGGTTACGGATAATTTAACAGTCTTGTTTATACCCGAAAAATCAAAGAATTTGACGGTACATGCTGGTATTAACTTTATATTTGGATACCAAAACAAAGTAAAAGGGAAGCCATTAATCAAATAATATTGAAATATTTAATATAATTAATGAAATTGGTACTTAACAAAAAAGTGCCAATTTTTATTTATAGACTATGGAATTGATTTCACACTATTTCCCTGGTATTACGCCATCGCAAATACAACAGTTTGCTATGTTGCCAGAATTATATAATGAATGGAATGCAAAAATAAATGTTATCTCACGCAAAGATATTGAGCATTTGGTTGAAAGACATATTCTACATTCCTTAGCAATAGCGAAAATATTAAAACCTATCAAGGGAACTACTTTTATGGATGTTGGAACAGGTGGAGGATTTCCAGGAATACCTTTAGCTATTATGTTTCCTGAGAGTAGTTTCTATTTAATTGATTCCATCGGAAAGAAAATAACGGTAGTTCAGGATATAATCGAAAAATTAGGCTTAAAAAACGTAAAAACCGATAAACTACGCGTAGAAGAAATTTCTGATAAATTTGATTTTATATTAAGCAGATCTGTTACCGATTTAAACGTTTTTTATCAATGGACAAAAGGGAAAATTGATAATAATCAAAACAACAGTTTGCCAAATGGAATCTTATATTTAAAGGGAGGCGATATTGAAAATGAAATAAAAATAATAAAAGCAAAAGTAAAAATATATGAAATAAATGATTTCTTTTCAGAATCCTTTTATCAAACAAAAAAAATAATTCATATTTATAATATTTGATTTTATTGAGAAAATTTATCATATATCAAAAACAAACTATATGAAACTGAAAAATAATACTTGTAGGTATCAAGATTTTTTTCGTAATTTGGCTTCGTAATTAGAAAACTTAATATTAACAATTAAAGGAGGAAATATGTCAGAACAAAAGAAATTTGTACCTTTTGTATCATCCGAATCTACTATGGCAGAGTTTACTTTCAGAGCTTTGCTTATAGGATTGATAATGTCGGTAGTACTTGGTGCAGCCAATGCTTATCTTGGTTTAAAAGCAGGTATGACCATAGCAGCTACTTATCCAGCAGCAGTTATTGGAATGGCTTTATTGAAAATAATGAAAGGTTCAGTACTTGAAGAAAACATTGCACGTACAGTTGGTTCTATTGGAGAATCCGTTGCTGCTGGTGCAATATTTACGCTACCTGCATTTTTTATTGCTGGGATATGGCCAGAATTTTACACACCAGGTCATTATGTTACTTCAACCCTAATACTAATATCAGGCGGAATACTTGGTATTATGTTTGTTGCTTTATTACGTAGAGTGATGGTTGAAGACGTAGAATTACCTTTTCCTGAATCTGTTGCTGCTGCCGAAATACACAAAGCAGGCAGAAGTGGTGGCGGTGGTTCCAAATTTCTTTTTGGTGCAATGATTGGTGGAGCTGTTATTAAAGCCTTAGGTGAATTTAAATTCTTTGCAGTTGCTTGGGAAAAATTTGTTGTTTTTACCAAACAAACTATTACCGGTACTTCAATCAATGGTCAAGGTGGCTTATTATTGAGTTCTCCTGGCATTAGCCCTGCATATATGGGCGTTGGTTATATTATCGGACCTAAATTAGGTGCTCTTAACTTTAGTGGTGGATTAATTGCTTGGGGTTTATTAACTCCAATTATATATTATTTTTTAGGACCAAACATTGATTTAACTTCTTGGGCTAATTATTTGATGAGTAGAGATGTTACCTTAACTTTTGAAGCAGCAACAGCTAAAGTAAGCGACCCAGCCTACCAAATGGGGCAAATATGGCGATTTATTGTTAAACCTATTGCTATTGGCGGTATGTTGATGGGAGCAGGTTTTACACTATTCAAAATGAGAAAAAGTTTAGGTGCTGGCATTGCTCGTGCTATTGGTGATGTAAAAAAAGCAGTCGGTGGTGCTAATGTGATAACTAACAGAATAGAAAGAGACATTAAGTTTACTTGGATAATTGCTGGTATTTTAGCAGTTGCAGTTGCTACTTTCTGTATCACCTTCTTTATTTTTGAAACTTCTTTTATTGTAGCATTCGCTGCTGCAACAATTTTAATTATTCTTGCTTTTTTCTTTGGAGCGGTTTCTGGTTATTTGGTCGGAATTATGGGTTCTAGTAATAATCCTATTAGTGGATTAACGCTCACCGCATTGGTTGTTACCGCATTAATTCTCGTAGCATTAGGTGTTAATGGTAACGAAGGCGTTGCCGCTGTTCTTGGTGTTGCTGCTATCGTTTGTGTTTCCGCCGCTGTTGCTGGTGAAATGTTACAAGACTTAAAGGCTGGTCACATTCTTGGTGGTACTCCTTGGAAAATGCAAATTGGCGACATTATTGGTGTTGTTCTTGCTGGTTGTGTGATGTTTGGAGTGTTGATTATTTTAAATCAGGGCGACATTGCTCAAGGTGTTAAAGAAGGTTACGAAGGGGGCTTTGGTAGTAAAAACCTATCGGCTCCTCAAGCCAGCTTAATGGCAATGCTTTCTAAAGGAATTGTTGGTGGACAAATGGCATGGCCACTTATTATCGTTGGTATGATAATGGGATTAGGTTTTATATTGATGCAAGTAAAAAGCCCAATGTTGGTAAGTGTTGGTATGTATCTTCCTTTAGAAACTACTTTTGCTATTTTCCTTGGTGGTATAGTTAAAGGTATTGTTGATATGTTTAGTAAAAGGAGAAATCATAATGAAGCTCAAATTGCAAGAGTTGAAAATACTGGAGTGCTTCTTGCTTCTGGTTTCATTGCAGGAGAAGCATTGATGGGACTTATTTTTGCGCTCTTCTATTTCTTAGATATTCCTATGTTAGAAATATTTAAAAATCCTCCTTTTGCCATTAGTATTATCGTATTAATAATCATAGGATTTGTATTAGTTAGATTTCCTCTTAAAAATGCAGGAAAACCCGATGAACCAGCTCCTCCTAAAGCATCATTTTAATTGAAATAAAAAATCCCGAGAAATCGGGATTTTTTTTTTAATTGACTTTTATTTTTTATTGGGAATAAAATTTAAGGATTCAGAATTGATGCAATACCTCAAACCTGTAGGTGGTGGACCATCGTTAAATACATGCCCTAAATGTGCTTCACATTTTTTGCATATTATTTCGGTACGAAGCATTCCTGCACTTGTGTCTTCTCTAAGAATTACGTTTTTATTGGAGTAAACATCAAAGAAGCTGGGCCATCCACATCCCGATTCGAATTTTGTATCCGATTCAAATAATTCAGTTCCGCAACACACACAAGTATAAATTCCTTTTTCATTGAAATTATAATATTTACCAGTATAAGGATATTCTGTTCCTTTATCTCTCGTAATATGATATTGTTGAGGCGTTAGTTTTTTCTTCCATTCAGCATTGGTTAGTTTCAATGAAGAGCTATCTGTTTTTTCCATAGTAGTAAGGTTTTTATTTTGTTCACAACTTGACAATGATATTATTAATAAACAAACCATTGACAGAATAATTTTATTGTTCATATATTTACTTTTTACTGAAAATTTGTTATATACCAACAAAGATAAACATTATTAAGAATAATTCCAAATAAACAAAATAAATTTTCTCATAAATAATAAGGAA
>MNXO01000143.1 GCA_001872995.1 Bacteroidetes bacterium CG2_30_32_10
AAATAACAATTAAAATTTATAAAGATGAAAAATTTACATTCAATATATGCTTTAGCAATCTTTACTGTTTCTTCTTTCTTGTTTTCAATAAATTCATACGCTCAAGATGGTTCGCTAGACTTAAGCTTTGGTATAGGTGGAAAAGTCACCACTGCTATTAGCGGTGGCGATGATGATAATGGGAAGTCAGTTGCCATTCAGAGCGATGGTAAAATTGTGGTAGCAGGAACGACTATTAATGATGGTGACAGAGATTTTGCAATAGTAAGGTATAATAATGACGGAACACTTGATCTTAGCTTTGGCACTGACGGAAAAGTTGTTACTGATTTTGGAAGTAATTGGGATGAATGCTATTCAGTTGCAATACAGAGTGATGGTAAAATTGTGGCAGCCGGGAATATTGCCAATGGAAGTACATTAGATTTTGCAATATCTCGATACAATAGCGATGGAACACTTGACCTTAGCTTTGATAACGATGGAATGCTTACTACCGATTTCGCAGGCAAAAGTGATATTATCACTTCAATAGCATTACAGGGAGATGGTAAAATTGTAGCAACTGGAATTACCACTAGTGCAACTGCTTTTAATTGTGATTTTGCTGTAGTAAGATATAACATTGATGGTTCCCTTGATCTTAACTTTGGCACTGCTGGAAAAGTTATTACTCAAATTGGTACTGATAATGATACTCCACGTTCACTTGCTATACAAAATGATGGTAAAATTGTAGTGGCAGGATATAGTGTGTTTTCCGGTGATATGTATTTTGCCTTAGTCCGATACAATAGCGATGGAACACTCAACCTTAGCTTTGATAACGATGGGAAAGTAACAACTTCTTTCGGAAATGAAGGCGACTATGGTTTATCCGTAGCCATACAGCCTGATGGTAAAATTGTGGTATCAGGAAAGAGTTATAATAATAACATAGATATTGCTGTAACACGCTATAACATTGATGGCTCATTAGACACTAGCTTCGACAATGATGGAATGCTTACTATCGTTGATGAAAATACTAATGAAGAAGGACTTTCAGTTGCAATACAAAGCAATGGTAAAATACTTTTAGCCGGATATAGTAACGATGATTTTGTTGTAGTACGTCTCAACAGCGATGGGTCACTTGACCCTAGTTTCGGCACCAATGGAAAAGTAATTACTCCTATCGGAAACAATGTAGATGCAGGCTATTCCCTTGCAATACAGAGTGATGGAAAAATCGTGGTGGCGGGATTAAGTTCCAATAATACTAACAATGATTTTGCTGTAGTCCGCTATAATAATGATATCAGCGGAATATTTAACGTAAATAATGAGCATTTGATTATAGATTTATATCCAAATCCTTCAAATGGTGCAACTACAGCAACTTTAAGTTCGAGTTTGCAAAAAGATTTGCATATAAATATTTTCAATATGCAAGGAGAGCAAGTGTTTTCTGCTATACATCAAAATAAAAACACTGTAGAAATTGATCTTAGTTCTTTTGCAAAAAGCATCTATATGATAAAAATACAAACAGAATCAGGTTGTATTACTAAAAAGCTGGTAATTCAATAAAAATAGATATAAAGACAGAATTAATAATGAAAAGTTAAATTAATTTAAACACTAAAATTTAAAATCATGAAAAAAATTATTCTTAGGTTATCAATTTCTATTGTCATGTCTTTAGGCAGTGTTATTTCATTATCTGCACAAGAAGATTTTGGCAATGATATTATTGTTAAAAACATTCTAACCGAAAACTAGCAAAAAGTGAGTATGGCAGTTACAGGCAATGGATGGATTTATGCTGCATTTTTTAGAAATTCAGGTTCAAATTCCGGATATGAGGTTTATAAATCTACCATTAACGTACAAAATTGGTCAAGTTTTGTTTCCTCCACAAGTACAACCAATACTTGTGTGGGTGTAAAAGTACTGGTGTGTGGCGATGCTCCTTAAAAAGTTTTTGTATGTAAATCGAGGCATGCAAATTCAACACAAGATTATCATTTATATATAAGTGAATACAATGGAACCACAGGTGATTATGTAGCTATTCTATGGGAATTATTCACTACCAAATGGAAAATATATGATTTTGATATGGCATCAGATTATACACATCCCGGAGTTGGAACTGACCTTTATAGTGTAGGGATTTTATACTCGAGAAATGGTCCAAACGATTCAGTAAAATTTGTGGTATCAACTAACGGAGGCAGCAGTTTTAATACTGCAAAAATCGTAAATACAAGTTTAAATTAGTTTGGAAAAGTCTCTTTGGCTTATGGTCGTTGTCAAAATTACAATGGTGGTAGATATTTTGCTGTGTGGGAAGCCAAAACTGCATTCAATGCTCCTTTGGGAAGAATTGGATATTCTAGAACAGGAAATGGAGTGCAAACCTCTTTTATTACACCAATATATTTAGATAATGTTGCAGGTATTCAAAATAAGTGTTGTAATCCTAAAATTGCCTGCCAATCGAGCGGTGTCAATAATGATAGTACTAATATTACTGCGGTTGTTTTAGTAGAGAGATGGTATAGCAATAAAGACAATGATATTATTGGTTGGTGCAATAAGAAAGCTGCCACCACAAATAATTTTTGGTTTACAAGTGTTGAAAATACAACAGGAATTAATGCAAAACAACCCGAAATTAAGTTTAGCGATTTTCATAGTAGCTTTTTTGTAACATACTGGGATTCGACAAATAGATACCTTCCACTTATTATGCAAAACTTTAATATACCAACTCCCATTAATTGGACTAGTTTAGTTTCGCATTTCAACGATAACACCTCGGCTGGAAGTCTCTTACAACCATTTCCCGTAATAGAACCAAATCCTTCCTCAAACCAATATGCTTTCTTATGGGCACGCGAAGGTAGTAGCGCAAATGGTGTGATTTTGTTTGATGCAACAGACAATACTGTAGGCATAACAAACAATAACTTACCAAAAAGGTTGATAAACACTTTTCCTAATCCTACAATGGGAGTCGTGAATGTCGAATTGTCAGGTTTTAAGGATAAAATACAAATTCAATTAACTAACTCCTTAGGTTCATTATTTTATGAAACAAACAAACATACAATAACTGATAATGATATACAAACAATTGATATATCAACCTTTCCAAAGGGCATATATTTTATTAAGGTGATACAAAACGAACAAACCTATATAAATAAAATTATTAAGAATTAAATAAAAATTGTTTTATTTTCAAGGTTCTCAAATGTCGACCATATATTAAAAGCTTATAAATGTAAGCATTTATACTAATCAAATAAATACCAAAAGCCCTTTCCTTGTTTGAGGATAGGGCTTTTTTAATTCTATATAATTCTAATAAAAATTTGAAAAACATTTTTCAGTATTTCTACTTAGCAATTTCGGTATTAATACACAATTTTTTCCCTATAGATGTTTGCATCTTTGTATTATAAAAAGAAATCCTTTAAAATGGAGGAACCAAATTATGAAAACAAGAGTAAACTCAAACAAAAGACCTCAAACGAACTATTATATCAATAGTATCATTTTTATTATTTGCTTTATATACTTAGCATTTTGCAATGCTAACAGCCTTTTTGCTCAATCAAATGAGCAACTTGAGCAAAATAATAGCGTTTTTTCAACTTCTTCGCCAAATTCGAGCAGTTCTTTGTTTAATTCTTTTGAATCCATTGCTTTAGAAGGGAATGTTTATTTAAAATGGTATGTGATTGATAAAAATAACAGCAAAACTTATTTAATTGAACGCTCTGAAGATGGGGTTTCGTTTGAAACTAAGGGTGCTATCAAAGTAAATGGAGGTAAATATAATATTGAAATTTTAAATTGTTTTGTTGATAAAACCCCTTTGATGGGTTATTCATATTATCGCATTGTTGCCTCCAACGAATTTGGAAACAAAGAATTTAGTGCAACAAATATGGTTTATAATGAAGCTCCAGCTCCTAAAGTGCCAATTAATACAGATATTATCTTTGTCAATAACACTATTCTTTCTAAAGAATAATACAGAACAATGGTTTAAGTTAATAGTCAATCTCAAAAAAACTTAGAAATCAATAATATCCAATTACATTAAGAAAATAAATAAAAACCTTCAGCAATACTGGAGGTTTTTTATTTAAAACCTTCTAGCATAATTTGTAATATCCCAAATTAAAGAATTGATGATTTTGCAATACAATCCAAATTTGAAACTCCTTTTTTATAATAATTATAGTATTTACCTATAATTTTGCCTTAGTAAATCACAATTATCAGCCTCATCAGCGTTATTTATTTTTTTAGGTAATTAAAATTAAAGTTTTTCTCCTAAAAAAATAGTAAAAATACTGATGGAAAAAGAATGAAATGATATTAATTTTACATTATAATTTAAAAATCAATCAAATGGAAAAGATAGTAATTATCGAAGATGAAAAAATTCTTAGAGAAAATATAGCAACATTCTTAAATATGGAGAATTACGAAACTTTTGTAGCCGAAGATGGCGAAAAAGGAGTTTCACTGGTTAAAGAAATGAATCCCGATTTAGTTATTTGTGATATTTCTATGCCCGTGATGGATGGATATGAAGTTTTCACCAAGCTAAAAGAGGACTCAAACACTGAAATGATTCCTTTTATTTTTACTACCGCTAAAACGCAAAAGTGGGAAATACGAAAAGGAATGGAATTAGGGGTTGATGACTACCTCACCAAACCATTTTCTTTTGATGAACTTATTAATTCTGTTAAAGCAAGAATTGATAAGCAAAATAGAATAATAAAAAACACTGAAGAAAATTATCAATTGATGATAGAAAATTCACTTACTGGCATATTTATTATGCAAGACGGTAGGTTCGTTTTTGCAAATTCTAAATTCCTTGAAATCATTGGATGTAGCTTAAGCGAAGTTGTTGGTGAAAAATTGAGCGACATTATTGCCGACAAGGAATGTTCCTTAAATATTGATGCCAAGGCTTGCTTGAATGTGCGTAAAAAATTTTGTAAAGAATTTGTTATTAAAAATAAATTAGGGAAAAAAGTTTTTGTGGAAGTATATGGCGGTCCTATTCGGTTTAAAAATAAATTATCATTTTTTGGAACATTGCTTGATATCACAGAAAGAAAAATGCTTGATAAAACAATTAACGATACAATGATATTAGCTGAGGCTGAAGAACGCATACGTTTTGCAGCAGACCTTCACGATGAACTTGGCCCATTATTATTTAGCATAATGCTTCATGTAGATTTAATCAATAAAAAAACTGCTGGAAATAAAGAAATTGAAGAATTAGCCAAAAACTTAGATGAATTAATTTCAACGGCAATTAGAACTTCCAAAGAAATTGCAAGCAACCTCACACCAAGCATTTTAGAAGACTTTGGTTTATCTACTGCCATTAAAAAACGCATCGACCATATAATGTCATTTCAAGATGTTAATATCAAATTCAACTCTTCTATTGGTGCTATTAGACTTGATAAAATTATTGAAATCACTTTTTATAGAATAGCTTGCGAACTCATTAATAATACAATAAAACATGCCAATGCAAAAAACATTGAACTGAAATTATTCATTGAAAAAAATAAACTATTAATGTGCTACGTTGATGATGGGGAAGGATTTTCATTAGAAAAACTTAATGGAAGAGGCATGGGGCTTAAAAATATTGAAGGAAGAATTAAATCTATTAATGGACATTCGGAAATAGAAAGTGAAATTGGCAAAGGTGTTAAAGTATCTATTTCTGTTGAAATTGATAGAAGCTAAGTTTCAATTAAAATAAATAACACTTAGATTAATAACAGTTAAATATTATTGAATTATGAATAAAATTAAGATAGTAATCGTAGACGATTATTCAATGGTTAGAACTGGATTATCGCTCCTTTTAGAGGGAAATAAAAACTTTGAGGTAATTGCAGAGGCTACTGATGGTGAAAATTTTCTAAATTTATTAGATAATTGCACACCTGATGTGGTTTTAATGGACATCAATATGCCTAAAATAAATGGAATAGTTGCAACTAAAATTGCTTTGCAAAAACAACCAAAAATTAAAGTTATTGCATTAAGTATGTACGAAGATTTAGAACATATTGAAAGCATGATGAAAGCTGGTGCTAAAGGTTTTTTATTTAAAAAAGTGGGCTCAGATGAACTATACAAAGCTATAAACATAGTGATGAATGGCGAAAACTACTTGTCTCAAGATGTTTTGAAGGTGCTCTCAAATAAGTTTTATACGGGTACTGCAAGCGTGGACCCCATTAACTTAAACACTCGCGAAAAAGAAATACTCGAATTATTATGCCAAGGCATGTCCACTTCTGAGATTGCGCAACAGTTCGAATTAAGTCCCAGAACTGTTGAATGCCACAAATCTCATTTACTAAAAAAAACAAATTCTAAAAATACCATTTCTTTAGTTTTAAATGTGATGAAACTAAAATTGTTTTCTTTTCCAGAAGGCATATAAATAAATTCGTATAGAATTATCAAAGGTTTTAATGAGATACACTATTTTATCTTGAAAAAAGTAAAATAATTTATTTTTGAAAACAATTAAAAATTTACTTAATTTTATATAAAATTTATTAAGCATTTAATACTGTGTTATGGACAAAATTAAGGTAATTATCGTTGATGACCATCTAATGGTGCGAACTGGATTGTCGCTCATATTAAAAGACAATGATAAATTAAGTGTAATCGCCGAAGCAGTTGATGGAGATGACTTTCTTCATTTGCTTAACAACCATTCCCCTGATGTGGTATTAATGGACATAAATATGCCCAAAATGAATGGTTTTGAAGCCACTAAAGCTGCTATACTTAGAAGACCAGATTTGAAAATTATTGCATTGAGTATGCACGATGACGAAGAATATATTGAAAGTATGATGCAAGCTGGCGCCAAAGGGTTTTTGTTGAAAACAGTTAAGGCTGATGAGTTATATAAAGCCATTGAAATGGTGATGGCTGGAGAAAACTTTTTCTCTCAAGATGTGATGAAGGTGCTTACTAAAAAATTGTATTCTAAAACCATAGAAGGGGAACAAATTATTATCAATCCTCGCGAAAAAGAAGTGCTTATTCTCTTGTGTAATGGGCTATCAACACAAGAAATTGCTGAAAAATTAAATATTAGTCCCCGAACAGTTGAAAGTCATAGAGCTCATTTATTAGAAAAAACAAATTCTAAAAACACCATCAGCTTGGTATTGTATGCATTGAAGTATAAACTTTTTACTTTCCCCAAAGATATGTAGTGGTATAGAATGCTTAAAGCATAAATCTAATTCTAAATATTAAAAACATTATAATATAAAATTCCAATAGTAAGCGTTTGAGTATAAATAGAAAAGTAATGTGTTTTGTTACTCTGGCTTTTTATTTTTATAACATTTTAATAATGTAGAAGTAATAAATAAAAAAAGGAGCAAACAACCATGATTACTCCTTTTTTTATAAATACTATTCTTTAAGCAGCAAATGGATATTGCTTTTTAATATTATCGAGTAGTTGTTGTTCTTCTAAACTAACGCTTCCATCAACTTTAGCTGCTTTTTCCATCAAATGATAAATCTTTTTTCTATGTTTTTGGCTATCAGGCATTCGTATTACAAGACTTCCAGATTTAGCCATATCAAACATTGGTTGAATTTTGTCAATATTATAGCCCCAACGTTTTGCTATTCTTTCTGCCAAGGCTATTTCTTCAGTATCAAACACGCCATCGGCAGCCATCATTATCAATAAATTATTAAAAGCAAAGTCTCTAACTGCAAATAATCCATCAATCTTATTTGGATTAGCAGCACCCACTAAATCGCTTGAGTTGTCGCTGAAATAACTTTGATATTCATAAGTATCCATTATATTAGAAATAATCCATTCGTTTTTGGTGCTATTGAGTTCCGAACCACAATATTGACATTTAATATCAATAGTATCTTTAACCACGCCGCCGCAATTTGGGCAAGAGTGTGCATAAATTGAACCCTTATTTGTTCCAACATTTATATCTCTTGTAACAAACACAATATCAGTTTTAGAAATTACCGCATAATCAATCAAATTAATTGTTTTGTTTTGTGGAACTACACGCTGATAAGATGACTTAACAGCTACCATTAATATATTCCTACCCCCTTCTTGTTTAGCTCCAACCAATGTAACATCGTTTAGGAATAAACGGTTATAGATAAAATTATCGTTAGGTATTTCTTTACTGATCGTTTCGTAGAGTTCGTTAGTAACAAAACGTCTAAGAATGGTTGGGTCTTTTGCAACGCGAGCTGTTTGAATTTGCAGATATCCATTGCTGACCTTATCTTCAATTTGTTGAATTGAGAAATCATCGGTATTTGAAAACATTTCTCTAATCTTTCCAGCAAGGTTTCCTTCTTTCATCAATTTTGGATTAGCAGAAATATAATCATCCGCTTGTGTAATTTCTGAAAGCACCCAATCGTAATCACCTAAGTTGGTTATGGCACCACAATATTCACATTTGCTAACATCACCAGCATTTTGAGATAATTCCGCACCACATTTAGGACAGTTCTGAGAATTAAACATATTTGCTTCCTGAACACCACGTTTTTTGATAAAAGACCAATATTCAACAAATTCTTCACTACCACCAGAATTTAATTGAGGATATGCTTCACTAACAAATCTATCAACAATTGATGCATGAACGGCAGTATGAATAATATCAAATTTTCCGTCAGTTTCTATTTTATCAATATATATGTTTTTTACAGTTAGTTTATCAATAGTATTGGTTTGTTTAAGCAATTTCATCATTTTAAACTGCGTATTGAATCGCTGATAAACACCATCAGAAATGAATTTCCTTACTTTTCCAAGGTTTTGCTGTTGCCAAGCATCTTGTATTTGAATGAAGGCAGTCTTAACCTTATCTTTAAATTTAAATTCATCAAAAGTGGGGTTGTTTAAAATAAACTGCTCATAACCTTTCACTTTCACTGTGGGTTTTCCTGTAGGTAGTTTATTTAAAATAGATTGTTGTTTGGCTTTTTTATTTCCAAAATAATATAAAACTACAATAATAGCAATAACAACAAGGTTCCATGGAAAAGGAATAGCCAATATTAAGTATATTAGCAAAGCACCAATACCATCGCCTCCACCGCCACCACTACTTCCACCGCCACCACCTGCACGTGCATAAACAACTACAGCAATTAATAAAAATAAAGTAGCTAAAATGTTAAAACAAATGAGCTCTTTATTGGTTTTCCAAAATTTTGTAAGTTGATTTCTCTTCATAACGCTTTGTTTTTATTGAAATTATAAAATTTTAGAGATTAAATGAACGATGTTGTTGAAAATATATTGCACATACAAACCTAATAGTAATTTTATTATTTTCCAAAAAAATATCGATAAATTAGCAACAAATTGAATTTTAATCTCCTTCCCTTTAATATTAGTACTATAGTTTTGGTTTGAGTTACAATAAATTGTTTTTATATTGATTTTATTATTTGTAAATTTGTACTTTATATAAATCTAAACTATATTTTTTATGAAAAATTTTTACCCTGTCTTATCAACAGTATTTTTGGCTATTTGTTTGTTTTTTATAACAAACAATAGCTATGCAGTAACCGCTAAACCAGGTTACACCCAATTTACACAACCCGATGGTAGCACCTTAACCATTAGCGGAAGAGGCGATGAATTTATTCATTGGGCGGTGAGTATTGATGGTTATACTTTAATACACAACGAACAAGGTGCCTTTGAATACGCTACTTTAGCCAATGATGGAAAAATGATTACCTCTGGAATTTTGGCTCACGAACCTGGCAATCGTAGCTTTACCGAAATCAATTTTTTAAATACTATTTCTACTGGACTTTTTTATACTGCAGCTCAAGTGGCTGAAATAAAAGAAAAATGCCCTATTAAAAGAGAATATGGTGCTAAAATTGGTGGTTTTCCCACTACTGGAACAAATAAAA
>MNXO01000041.1 GCA_001872995.1 Bacteroidetes bacterium CG2_30_32_10
CTTAACCAAAAAGTTGCATTTGTGACTTGAATTCAGCAATTAAAATAGTTCTAAATCAAAAATTTATTCAAATGGAGACTACTCATTTTCATCCAATGCTAGTGCATTTTCCGATAGCACTCCTAATTGTAGGGTTTTTATTCGATGTTGTAAGTGTTTTCTTTAGAAAAGAAAAATGTTTGTCTAAAACTGGTTTTTTTCTTATGATTCTTGGTACCATTGGTTCTGTGGCTGCTTATTTAACTGGAGAATTTTTTACCAAAGAAATGACAGGTATTGCTGGCGATATGAAAGAAACCCATGAACTTTTTGCCAAAATTACTATGTTTACGATGATTATTGCTTCTACACTTAGAATATGGATAGTCGTATTAAAGAAAACAGAAACATTCTGGCAATGGATAACCTTAGCATTATACTTTGGCGGAATGGTTGCTGTTGGTTATACTGGTTTTTTGGGTGGAAAATTAGTATATAATGTTTTGATAGGATATTAAAAATCGCTTGATCATACTAATCATCGAAATGTAATACTTACTAATAATCAATATCTAAATCCAATTGTTCTTTAAGCTTTAATAGGTATGCGTTTTTCTCTATCATACTATTGAATTTCTCTTTGGTGGTATAAGGGCGGGCTTCACTAATTATTTGCTTTACAGTCAATATAAGCGATATTTGGAAATTGTTTAGTTCTTTTCGTAAAAAACTTAACAAATCGGTTTTTTTGTTATTAATTTCATCTTCTTGCACCACATTGTCAATGATGAGTTCTAATTGAAAATTATCATTTATTACAGGCATGTTTTTAGTTATACTGCTGTAGAAGTTAGGATTTTCTTGCTGAATTGACTCCGCATAAATATTCCATGCTCTATTTAATTGCTCTTCGGTAAATGTGTGGTTGGTTTTGGTATATTCAGATTGAGTTTCGTTTACTTCAGATTTTTTTTTTTCATCAGCGTTTAAATCGCCACCCATTAATTCGCTTAATGATTTGGTTCCTGTAATTATCTTTTTTACCGTGTCTGATTTAGGTTTTTCAATATTGACAGTATTTTCTGCTTTATTTTCGGGCGTATTTATAGGTTTAGGTTGTGGTTTTGGTTCTATAGGCAATGGTTTTGTTTCATCAATATTTGTTTTAGAGTTAACCGGAGCTGCAATTGATGGTTTAATTTCTTGTAGTGGTTCAGTTTTGTTAGAAGTTATAGAACATAGCATCATTAAAGCCAATTCTAATTGGAGTCTTTTGTTTGTAGTGGTTTTATATTGTACATCACACTTGGTAACTATTTCGAGTGATTTTAATAAAAAATCTTGTGGACAAGCTTTTGATTGTTGATTATATTTTTCTTTGACACTCTGGCTTACTTCTAAAAGTTTTAATGTTGAAACATCCTTACAAACTAGTAAATTACGCATGTGATTAGCTAAGCCAGCAATAAAATGTTGTCCTTCAAATCCTTTTTCTATTATTTCATTAAGTAATAAAAGGATATTTGGAATGTTACCTGCAATTATATGGTTGGTTATATCAAAATAGTAGTCATAGTCCAACACATTCAAGTTGTCTATTACGGCTTTATACGTAATATTGTTGCCAGAAAAGCTGACAATCTGGTCAAAAATAGAAAGGGCATCGCGCAAAGCACCATCTGCTTTTTGTGCTATAACGTGTAAGGCTTCTGGTTCAGCCGTTATATTTTCATTTCGTGCAACATAAGCCAAATGTTCGGCAATATCATCAACAGTTATGCGGCTAAAGTCAAAAATTTGGCAACGTGAAAGGATAGTGGGAATAATTTTATGCTTTTCGGTAGTGGCAAGTATAAATTTTGCGTAAGCTGGCGGTTCTTCCAACGTTTTTAAAAATGCATTGAAGGCTGCCGTTGATAACATGTGAACTTCATCGATGATATATATCTTGTATTTGCCAATTTGGGGTGGTATTCGCACTTGATCAACTAAACTACGAATGTCTTCAACCGAATTGTTGGAAGCAGCATCCAATTCGTGGACGTTGAAAGAATTAGAATCATTAAAAGACTTGCAAGATTTGCATTCGTTGCATGCTTCGATGTTTTCTGTAAGGTTTTCACAATTTATTGTTTGGGCTAATATTCTGGCACAGGTAGTTTTGCCAACACCTCTTGGACCGCAAAAAAGAAATGCCTGTGCAAGGTGATTGTTCTTTATGGCATTTTTCAGCGTGTTGGTTATTGTCTTTTGTCCAACAACAGTATCAAATGTGGAAGGGCGATATTTTCGTGCCGATACAATAAAATTATCCATTCTAAATATTAAATCTTTTAAAATCTTAAACGACAAACGTACAAGTTTTTTTCTAAATATGCAATGGAAAAGCTATTTAACTTTCAACAATTAGGTTATTAAGTTTATAATATCTAAAATATTTAAAGTTAAGAAGTGATATATATGAAAATTTTTATTTCTTTATACCCAAAAGTCATTGGTACCTTTAAATAACTTTATTTTCTCATACCCAAAAGTTTTGGGTATCAACCAATAACACTATTATCAATGCTTTTGCATTTTCACCTTCGCAAATTTATTTTCTTGGTGAATTATTGCATACAGCTATTATACCTTTATTTATTTTTTGCCATTTGCCAACAAAAGGGTAACTTCACTTTGTTCTTTAAAATTGCTAAATAATAACTAATTTTGCATTTCTTTTTTAAATAGTAAATAATTCATCACTTTCAATGGATCAATACAAGCCAACTGGATTTAAAATGCTACCCGATGTAGTAAAAAATCTTCTCATCATCAATGGTTTACTTTTTCTGGCAACCATCGCTTGCGCCAATGTTTTTAAAATTGACCTTGCAGATACTTTAGGATTGCATTATTTTGAAGCCGAAAAGTTTAGACCCTACCAGTTTATCACTTATATGTTCATGCATGGAAGTTTTATGCATATTTTTTTCAATATGTTTGCCCTGTGGATGTTTGGTAATGTGCTCGAAAACTTTTGGGGACCCAAAAGATTTCTCACTTATTATCTAATTACTGGTATTGGTGCTGCACTCACGCATTATGTGGTAATGTATTACCAAATATCACCAATTATAGATACTTTGAATAATTATATTGCCAATCCCGATGTATATAAATTTAATGAAATAGGGAGTTCAGGTCTATTTGCTGCTTCAAGCGAAATAATGAACCATTACACCCAATTTAAAACCACTATTGCCAGCATGAACGATACCCAATCTTTGGCAGCTTCGGTAGAATTTATTCAACAGGTTAAAATTGATTATCTCAATGCACCTAATGTAGTTGGTGCATCAGGTTCGGTGTTTGGTTTGCTACTTGCTTTTGGAATGATGTTTCCAAATTCCCTCATTTATGTTTATTTTGCTATTCCTATAAAAGCCAAATATTTTGTAATGATTTATGGTGTTATAGAATTATACTCAGGCATTTCTAATAGTGCTGGCGACAATGTTGCTCATTTTGCTCATCTTGGCGGCATGTTATTTGGCATTTTTCTAATACTATACTGGAAAAAACGAAGAATTTTATAAAAAATGCAAGCAAATCGTATTGTTAATCAAATAAAGAGTTTCATCACCAATCCATCAATCCTCAACCGATTGATAGTAATCAATATTGTCGTTTTCTTATTGGTAAATATTTTAACTATCGTTTACAAATTAGGAAATATGCAAGCAAATGCCGTTATATGTGGCACTAATCTTAACGAACTTACTTATTTTCTGGCATTGCCTGCCGATTTGCATTTGCTTTCGTTGCATCCTTGGACAGTATTCACTTATATGTTTTTACACGAACAGCTTTTTCATATATTCTTTAATCTTTTTATGTTATATGTAGGTGGACAGATGTTTATCTATTTTATTGGCGAAAAAAAGTTGCTATCTGTTTACCTACTTGGTGGTTTGATGGGTGCCGCTTTTTATGTAATTGCCATTAATCTGTTTCCAATGTTTGCATTAACAAAAAACTGTTCTATTGCCATTGGAGCTTCGGCATCGGTGTTGGCTGTGTTTATTGCTATTGCCACTTATTCGCCTAATTATAGTGTGATGTTATTTTTAATAGGCAAAGTTAAACTGAAATATGTTGCCTTAATATTTGTAGCTATTGATATTATTAGTATTGATGGCAAAAATCCTGGTGGCAGTATTGCCCATTTGGGAGGAGCTTTATGGGGTTTTTTATTTGCAATGCAATACAGAAACAAATCCAAAGCACTTTTTAATATTGACTTTAGCAAGATAACAGCCATTTTCAATAGGAAGAAAAGCAAGATGCGAGTTAACTATTCCGAAACGCCCAAACGCCCTCTTTCTGATGAAGAATTTAATAAAGCAAAAGCCGAAAAACAAAAAAGAATTGATATCATTCTCGATAAAATATCAAAATCGGGATATACCAGTTTATCAGCTGAAGAAAAAGCTTTTTTATTTAGTATAAGTAAGAAAGATTGATTAGAAATTTAATTATAAAAAAAGAGAGCCTATTTTTAATAGGCTCTCTTTTTATTTAATAATGGTTTTTTCTAATTGCTTTTAATTCTCATTTTATAGAATGAGCGGTAAACGAAATATAAAGCTACCACAAAAAATACTCCACCAACAATAGGAGCTATCTCGCGGAAGCTTGGAGAAATTGCTATTTCCATAGCCAATAAACCAAACAGGGTCGTAAATTTAATAATTGGGTTTAAAGCAACTGAAGAAGTATCTTTAAATGGGTCGCCCACAGTGTCGCCAATAACAGTAGCATCGTGCAATGGGGTACCTTTTTGTTTTAAATCAACCTCTACTACTTTTTTAGCATTGTCCCAAGCACCACCTGCATTTGCCATAAAAATAGCTTGAAATAAACCGAATACCGCAATAGAAATAAGATAACTCACAAAGAAAGAAACTGGAGCATTCGATTCACTAGGTGCAGAGAAAAAAGCAAAAGCCAATGCGAAAGAGAATATACCAATAAATATATTTAACATTCCTTTTTGTGCATATTGGGTACATATTTTAACAACTTCTTTAGATGCTTTGATATCCGCTTTTTTAGGAGCATTGGGGTCTAAGTTTATGTTCTTCTTGATATATTCTACTGCGCGATATGCACCTGTTGTAACAGCTTGCATAGAAGCACCTGTAAACCAAAAAATAACAGCACCACCACAAAGAAAACCAAGAATAGTATAAGGATTTAAAATGTTTAGCACTGCTTCTGGCTCAATTCCCAATGTATTTTTGATAACTAAAATAAGTGAGAAAATCATGGTGGTAGCACCAACAACTGCGGTGCCAATAAGAACAGGTTTTGCAGTAGCTTTAAAAGTGTTACCAGCCCCATCGTTAGCTTCTAATAAATGCTTTGCATTATCAAAGTCGGGTTTAAACCCAAAATCTTTTTCAATATCTTCAGCAATATTGGGGGTTTCTTCTATCAATGATAATTCATAAACAGATTGAGCATTGTCTGTTACTGGACCATAACTGTCCACAGCAATGGTAACTGGACCCATCCCCAACATACCAAATGCCACCAAGCCAAAAGCAAAAATTGAAGAATATATCATGTATGCATCAAGCCCGTATGTACTGGCAAAATAAGCAATAAACATCAAAAAGAAAAATACCATTCCTTGCCAGAAAGCACTAAAATTACCAGCAACTAATCCAGATAATATGGTAAGTGATGCCCCACCTTCTTTAGAAGCTTGCACTACTTCGTTTACGTGAGCCGATTTTGGACTGGTGAATATTTTAGTAAATTCAGGAATTAAAGCAGCACCTAATGTACCACAACTAATGATGGTAGATAAAACAATCCATAAATTTGAAGAATTTTTACCAATATCAGAAGTAGGACCAACCATTAAATAACTAACAGCAAAGGTTACGGCGATAGATAAAATTGAAGTAATCCAAACTAAATTGGTTAGTGGTCTTTCAAAATCAAGGTCAGTTTTATTTGCATATTTAGCTTTACTGAAGATATCGTTAATCCAAAATGCACCAATAGAAGTAATAATCATTAAAACACGCATCGCAAATATCCAAGTAATTAATTCTGCTTGGTTTCCAGGAAGAACTGCTAAAACAATAAATGAAATTAAAGCCACACCTGTTACACCATAAGTTTCAAAGCCATCGGCAGTAGGACCAACTGAATCACCAGCATTGTCACCAGTACAATCAGCAATAACACCTGGATTACGAGGGTCGTCTTCTCCAATTTTGAAAACAACTTTCATTAAATCGGAGCCAATGTCTGCAATTTTTGTAAATATACCACCTGCAATTCTGAGAGCACTTGCTCCCAATGATTCGCCAATAGCAAAACCTATAAAGCTTGCTCCTGCATATTCCTTTGGTAATAGAAGTAGAATGATAAGCATCATTATCAATTCAACACAAACCAATACAACACCAATACTCATACCCGCATTTAGTGGAATTCTTAATAATTTTAATGGTTTTCTTTCTAAAGAAGCAAAAGCCATGCGACTATTAGCAAATGTATTCATTCTTATACCGAACCAAGCCACTCCATAAGAACCAAGAATACCAATAACAGTCCAACTTAATATTAAAGCAACCCCACCAAATCCCGTATCCTTAATACCTCCAAAATAAAAGGCAATACAAGCAGCAATAAATATGAAAAGTACAATTAAGAATTTTCCTTGTTGCAAAAGATACGTTTTGCAAGTTTCAAAAATAACATTTGAAACTTCAAGCATCGATTGATGTGCTTTTAATTTTTTTACACGAACATATTGATAAAAGCCAAAGCCTAAGCCTAAAATACATATAATAAAACCCAGCATTAACAAGTTTGTTTGATTACCAGATAATTCCGGCATTTTCAAATCTGCCTCGCTTGCAAAAGTAAGCATTGGAAATAATGCTAATATTGAGAAAATTAGTTTTTTCATAAGTTTATTTTTTAAATTATTGATTTATGGGCGTAAAAATACAAAAGAAATTTTTTAAAAAAGAAAAATATCTTGACATAAATCAATAAAACATAAATCTTTAGTCAATAGCATTGATTTCAAAAGATATACGTTTATAATTTTCGCTTTCTACCAATATTCAAAAAGGCAAGTGATTTATTTTCATTGGTGTATTAATCCCAACGCTTAGTCTATTGGTATTTACAAATCATTCAAAATATTGTTCAAATAGAAACAGTGTTAGTTTTTAGGTTGCAAATTTTAAATTAAAACATTTTGTTAGTGGGTTAATTTAATGTATTTCAAATTTATCTCATAAAGTTAGTTGTACTATCGAAAGTGTTAATTTACTTATTTAAATCTTTTTTAGAAAAAACATAATATTCCTTAAAAAATGCGTAGTTTTGCTCAAAGTAGATTAGTTTTTATCGGACAATATTGATTTTAATACAATATGAGCATTACTGACAATCTAAACCTCATCAACAAAACTTTACCGTCAAATCTTAGTTTGATAGCTGTTTCTAAAACGAAACCGATTGTAGATATAATAGAGGCATATAATGCTGGTCATCGCTCCTTTGGAGAAAACAAAGCACAAGAAATGACTGACAAATACAATGCGTTGCCCAAGGATATTCAATGGCATTTTATTGGACACCTGCAAACCAATAAAGTGAAGTTTATTGCACCTTTTGTTCATTTGATTCATAGTGTTGATAGTTATAGATTATTGTTAGAAATTAATAAGGAAGCACTAAAAAATAATCGATGTATTGATTGTCTTCTACAAATGTATATTGCAGAGGAAGATTCAAAATTTGGGATGGATTATCAAGAAGCAGAGGATTTATTAAAGAACAAAATATTCGATTTAAATGGCATTAGAATTGTTGGTGTAATGGGAATAGCTACTTTTACTTACAATCATGACCAAATCAGAAAAGAATTTTCTATACTTAATGCCTATTTCAATAAAATAAAAGCGATATATTTCAATAATGTTGGTTATTTTAAAGAAATTTCAATGGGAATGACTGATGATTATAAGATAGCAATAGAGCAGGGGAGTACTATAGTGAGAATTGGTAGTGCAATTTTTGGTAATAGAAAATACAATAAATGAAAAAGCTGCCCAAATAGTTTCTTTTAAAACTATTAAGGCAGCTTATCTATGATAATAAAATTATTTTTGCTGTTGTTGTGTTATAGAAAGCAATTGTTCCATAGTACGCTTCATGCTATCTGTAGAACCATCTAAAAATATGGTATTTCCTTTACCTTGTTCAGCAAAATGTTTCAAGGCTTCTACCCACATTGAGAACAAAATCACATTAGTATCAAGATTGGCTAGCTGCATTTCTTTGGCAGCTAAAGACATTTCTTTAGCAACTTCTTCGCGGAAAAGAGCTACTCCCTGTCCTCTCAATTGAGCTGCTAATCTTTCGGCTTCTGCCGAAATTTTAATCGCATTTCCTTCTGCTTCAGCTGCTTTTGTTTTTGTGATTAAGAGGGCTTGTCCTTCATTTTCAGCAGCCGCTTTTAAGTTATTTGAGGCTACTACCTTTGCCATTGATTTGGTAATTTCTTCATCAAAAGTAATGTCATTAATTTGAAGGTCAATCAAATGATAACCCCAATTCTCAAGAGTTTTGTCAAGTTGGTCTTTAACGTCTTCAACTATTTCGCGACGAACTGTAAGTATTTCAGATTGTTTCTTTGTTGCAACAAATCCTCTAATGGAGCCTTCTACCGTTCTTGTTAATGCTTGCATCACGCTTCTCTCATCTACAAATTTGAAAGCAACGTTTATTATTGTTTCTTTTTCTTGATTTAAAACAGCATACAACAACATTGCTTTAAAATAAACGTTGGCTTGGTCAACCGTGATGGCTTGAAATTCTAATTCAACCGAACGATTTTGAATAGAAATACGCCTGAAAATAGCCTCTATAAAAGGAATTTTCATATTAAGCCCTGGTCTTAATATACGGCGAAATTTTCCAAAAACAGTAATTACTACTACGGTACCTTGCTTTACAGTTAAAAAAACTTTAAAAAGATAAGTAAACCAATAGCAATCACAATGTAAATCCAATATTCTTCCATAAATTTAAGGTTTTAGTTTTTTAATTTGATGATTTAAAAAGTAAAATTAAATCATTTTTGAGTGAATTCAGATGAAATGGAAAAATATTTTTTCATGAAATAATTACATTGAATTATTAAGATTTTACCATGGTTAATATCATTTTAAAGGGCGTTATTGCTTTTAATGCATGAGTGATATTTGCTGGCATAATGATTGATTCGCCTTTTTCTAAATTATTTTCTACTCCACCAATGATTATGCAAGCTTTTCCATCAATCACTTGAACCATTGCATCAAATGGAGCTGTGTGTTCGCTTAATCCTTCTCCTTTATCGAAGACAAATAAAGATACATTCCCGGTTTCTTTTTTAATAATAGTTTTGCTTACTACGGCTCCTTTTGCATAATCTATTATTCCTTCTAAATTTAACTTTTTGCCTTTTTCTAATTCTGAATTTTCCATATTTACAATTGTTTAATTACTTTAAAACGTGAATTAATGTTAATAATGGGTGTTTCCACATCATTCGAGGTCCCGAATATCGCATTATTTTTCTTATTTTTTCTCTTTTTGACACTGAATAGCAATGTATTGGGCATTTATTGCATGTGGATTTTCTTTTTTTATATTGACAGTTATCGAGTTTTTTCCATACATAGTCAAGCATTTCTTTGCAATCATCGCAAAGAGTTAATTGAGTTTTACAATTTGACTGACAATAAATGGCAATCATTTTTGAAACAGTTTCTTTCTCTACTTCTAATTTTGTTTTAATGATTTTTATTTTTATAAATCAAACAGGTTATTATTTAACCCGTTTGATAGTTTGCAATTCATTGAAAGATATATCTATTAACTTAAAAATAATTTAATA
>MNXO01000012.1 GCA_001872995.1 Bacteroidetes bacterium CG2_30_32_10
TGATTTATAAATCCATTGTGTTCAAATGAAAAGCCCATTGCTAATCTTTTAAAAATAGAATAATCAACATACAATTTAACATTATCGCCTGCATCATTAATTGTTGAAAACATTGGTAATAAATAGGTATCATTATATTTAATTTGATATTTACAAAAACCAATATTGGCACCTATATTAAATTTATATGGATTGTTGGTTGGCTTTTCTTTTTTTTCTTGGCTAAAAGCACTTAGGTATATAAACCAAAGAATTATTAAAAACTTAAATTTTATCATTATTTTTAATTGGTTTAATTTTATGTATCGAAATTAATAAAAGGTTTTGAAAATAACAAAAATACTTTTTAAGTAAGAAGGTTAAAATCTTTGGGTTTGTTTTAATTATAAATATTGATTTACAAAATCAATTTTGTTCAAATCGCCAATAAAAACGAAGCTTTTGGGTTTTCATAGTTTATATTTTGGGATGTTTGGTTTGTCTATTTGTCAACAAGTTTAATGTAATTCTTTTTCAGGACAAGACATTTTCTATTTAAATGCGATTATTTTTAACTTTGTAAAATATTTCACTAATTAAAAAAAAACAATGAAAAAAATAGTAATATTAGTTTTAATTTCCCTTATTTTTTTATCTTTCACCAACATTTCGAATGCAGGAAACCCAAACAATAAAAAGAAACCTAAAAATATCATACTTCTCATTGGAGATGGGATGGGTTACAATCAGATAAAATCCTGCGATTATTACTATGACCAAATACAAGCTTATGAAAAATGGGAAAATCATTATTGGGTAAGCACTTATCCTTATGGTTCGTCTTATAATTCTGACTCTGTGTGGACATTTTATAATTATGTAAAAAGTCGTTATACCGATTCAGCACCAGCCGCCACAGCCATGGCAACGGGTGTAAAAACTTACGATGATGTGATTGGACTTGATCATTTATATTTAAAAGTAGAAAATGTTTGCGAATTAGCTAAGAAAAACAATAAAAGTACGGGGGTAATTACCACTGTTCCTATTCCACACGCAACCCCTGCTGGTTTTTTAGCTCACATTGTTAATAGAAACTATTATCATTCCATTCTAACACAAATGCTTATTGATAGCAAAGCCGATGTTGTTATGGGATGTGGCAATCCTGATTTCGATAACAATGGTAAACCTACTACCAAAGAATCTGATAGATATATTTATTCCAGTATTTGGAAAGATATTAAAAATGAAAGTCTGGAGTTTACCGATGAAACTGGTGTAAAAAGGACAATAAGTAGTTGCGATGCTGATAATACGCCTGATAAATGGTTTTTGTGTGAAAGATTTTCAACGTTCGACAGCATTGCCAAAGGATTATTTATACCAAAAAGATTGCTTGGCATTCCTCAAGTATTTGAAACCCTTCAACAAGAAAGAGATAAGAAGAGTGAAGAATTAAAACCTTATGATACGCCTTTTAATCCAAATATTCCTTCGCTTTCAACTATGGTTGGTGCAGGTTTAAATGTTTTACAAAAAAACAACAATGGTTTCTTTGTGATGATAGAAGGAGGTGCTATTGATTGGGCTTGTCATGGAGGAGATGCTGTTCGTTTGATAGAAGAGGTCAATGAATTTAATAATGCCGTTGCCACAGTTATTGACTGGGTTAATAAAAACAGCAATTGGGACGAAACATTAGTTATCGTAGTAGCTGACCACGAAACTGGTTTTTTAACTGGTAAAAATATCAACGAAAAAAATTATAAAACAGAAAAGCTGCAACTCGAAAATAATGGCAAACTAAATATGTCTGGTATGGTATTCAACACGGGGAGTAAGACCAAAAGCTATTACTCTCATTCCAATTCATTAATACCAATATTTATCAAAGGAAACGGAAGCGAAGTGTTCACGAAATATATAGATGAATCTGATTTGGTTAGAGGCAAATATATGCAAAACAATGAAATAGGATTAGCTTTAAAAGAATTACTAAACTAAATCGAAATTTTATAAATTTGGGTTAATCCTTTTTTTGAGGTGCTTTTTTATAATTTTTCGAGAAACTTTGTATAATAGCTATTACACAAAGAGCCTCAAAGAAACCTCAAAAATCACAAAGACTCATAATTGAACAAACAGGTTAATCCTTTTTTTGAGGTGCTTTTTTAATTTTTTTTGTGCAACTTTGAGAAAATTTTGTGCAACTTTGTGTAATAGCTATACCATAAAGAGCCGTAAAGAAACCTCAAAAATCACAAAGACCTATGATTGAAAAAACCGAAAACGAACTATCAAATACTATTATTGGGTGTGCTATTGAAGTTCATAAACAATTAGGACCCGGTTTATTAGAATCGGCTTATCAGGAATGTTTGTTTTATGAGCTTGTTAACAAAGGATTGACTGTAATAAAAGAAAAACCTATGCCCATCATTTATAAAGATGTAAAACTTGATCATGGATATAGAATTGATTTACTCGTAAATAATAAGGTGGTAATAGAGATTAAAACTGACGAGGTATTTACAGATGTCCATACTGCACAAGTTTTGACTTATCTTAAATTAGGTAATTATAAACTCGGTCTATTACTTAATTTTTATGTTACAACTCTTAAAACAGGAATAAAACGAGTTATCAATTAAAATAGTAGCACAAAAAAGAATTAACCTATATTTGCATTTTATTGATATGCTTTGAAAAGAACAATCATCATACTAATCCTTTTACCTTTTCTGTATTTAAACATCGGATTTTATCCATTTTTCCTACTAAAACAGCAATTGATTAAAAAGGAAATCAAGCTAAAATTGAAAGGGAGCATTCCTAATAATGAATTAACAACATTAATATTCGATAAAGCTACTTATACATCTATAAAGTGGATCAATAAAAAAGAATTTTCTTTTAATGACCACATGTATGATGTTGTCAAAATTGAAAACATCAATAATAATAACATCAAGGTAATTTGTATTGATGATATAAAAGAGAAATTATTATTTATACAATTAGATAAACTCACTAAAACCAGCAAAAAAAGTAAACAGAACAAAGAATTCTTTTTATCTAAATTGCTTATCAAGGATTATATGCCAACTAATAAATTAATTGTAGAGCGTTTTTATAAAATAATTAATCGCTTTAGCCTAATAAAAGACTTTTACAACTCTTTTGAAACGGAAAAACCCAGTCCTCCTCCTAAATTCTGTTAATAATTTCTTTTAAGTGTTTAATAAATATTAATCCCATTAGGTTTAAAACCTCTGGTATTTTATTATTACACCCAATTTAATATTTGTTTGCTTATTGTTGTTTAGAAACAACTTTGAGGAAACGAAAAACATATTTATAAATTCAAATAATCGTAAAAAGATGAAAAAAACAATACTTTTCTTTTTAATATTTACAAGCGTTATATCAATAAATAAAGCTCAAACCATATCGGTAATAGATAAAACAACCTTGCAAACCATTCCAAATATTACCATTACTGATTTGATTTCAAACAAAACCATTGTAACAAATGCAAAAGGTCAGGTTGATATAAGCCCTTTTAAACATTCTGACAGCATAAAAATTAGTTATGTGGGTTATCAAACAATGGTATTAAGTTATCAACAAATCATTGCCAATAAAAACAAAGTGATGATGAGCGAAAAACTATATTCATTAGGCGAAATCGTAATATCTGCCAACCGATTTGAGGAGAAAAAAGAAGATATTCCTTCGCAAATGCAATTAATAAAATCAAAGGAACTTACTTTTATGAATCAACCAACTACTGCTGATATTATTACACAATCGGGAAACATACTTGTTCAAAAAAGCCAAATGGGTGGTGGGAGTCCAATTATTCGTGGTTTTGAAGCGAATAAAGTTTTGATGGTAATTGATGGTGTTAGGATGAACAATGCAATATATCGTGTAGGTCATCTTCAAAATATCATCACCATTAATAATTCTGTTTTAGACAAGGTAGAAGTAATTTTTGGACCTGGCTCCGTAGTTTATGGTAGTGATGCTTTGGGTGGTGTAATGCACTTTTATACCCAAAACCCTGTTTTGTCATCAGAAGTTGGTAAAACCAATATAAGTGCAAATGCATTTACTAGGTATTCAACCGCTTCAAACGAAAGTACTTCTAATATAACGTTTAATATTGGTGGACAAAAAGTCGCATCTCTCACAAGTATCTCTTATTCTAAGTTTGGCGATTTACGCCAAGGCAATATTCGCAACCCCTTTTATGGTGATTGGGGAAAGTGCAATTTTTATGTGAAACGTTTTGATAACAAAGATAGTATGTTGGTTAATGACAATGTGAACATACAAAAGAACTCAGGTTATAGCCAGATTGATTTGTTTGAAAAGATTTTGTTTAAACAAACCGATTTTCTTTCTCATTTAATAAACATACAATATTCTACTTCATCAGATATTCCTCGTTACGACCGACTAACAGAGATGTCGGGAGGTAAACCAAAATATGGTGAATGGTATTATGGACCACAAAAACGCTTACTTGCTGCTTATAACCTAAACTATAAAAGGCAAAGTCTTGTAATGGATAACCTAAACCTTATTTTATCATACCAAGATATTGAAGAAAGCCGTTACGACCGCAAATTTAAAAAGAACTTTAAAAACTGTCGCATCGAACAAGTAAATGTAATGGCTTTGAACTTGGATGTGGAGAAAAAAATAAAGAAAAATGAACTCAGATACGGGCTTGAGGGAACCTACAATAAAGTAAATTCCTCTGCACACATTCAAGACATCATTGCTGATACTACCGCCTCATTAGACACAAGGTATCCTGATGGCGGTTCTGATATGAAATCGTTTGCACTTTATTTAACACATACCTACGAATTGAATCCTAAATTTATTATTACAGATGGGATTCGCTATAGTTACGTTACATTGGATGCAACTTTTGAAGATACCACCTTCTATCATTTTCCTTTTAAAGAAGTAAGCCAGAAAAACAACGCATTAAATGGCAATTTAGGCGTTGTTTGTATGCCTGGTAGCGAATGGCGATTTGCACTTCTCGGTTCTACTGGGTTTCGAGCTCCTAATGTAGATGATTTGAGTAAAGTATTTGAAAGTGTTCCTGGCAACATCATTGTACCAAATCCTGATTTGAAACCAGAATATACTTATAATGGCGAAATAACTATAGGAAAAGGGTTTAATAATAGGATTAATATTGAAGGAGTTGGTTATTATACCATTTATAAAAATGCTATCACCACAAAACCTGTAAAATTTAACGGAAAAGATAGCATAATGTATGACGGTCAATTGAGTCAAGTAACGAGCAATGTAAATGCACTCGAAGCTTATATATATGGGACAAGTATAAATTTAAAAGCAGATATTACTGATAATTTTTCTATTGCAAGTTCTTTAAATTATACTTATGGAAGAATTAAAACGGATACCACGGCTTATCAATTGGATCATATTCCTCCTGTTTTTGGAAAAACCTCCTTCAACTTAAATTTAAATAAATTCAGATGCGAATTTTTTGTGATGTATAATGGCTGGAAGCGAGAAAAAGATTATAATAAATATGGAGAAGACAACTTTAAAAGCGCAACACCCAATGGGATGCCCGCTTGGTTTACTTTAAATCTTCGGACTGCATATCAATTTAACAAACACATTCAGCTACAAGCTGGATTAGAAAACCTATTAAATCAAAATTATCGCGTTTTTGCTTCAGGCATTGGAGCACCAGGACGCAATTTGTTTGTAACACTTAGGGGAAACTTCTAATAAGAATAGCGATGCTTTGTTGAAAAGCATCGCTATTTTAAATTTTTTTGCCCACTTTGTAGTATCAAAATTAAGTATTGCTAAAAATTTATAATTAACCTCTAACATGATGTATAAAATACAAATGTTTGCCTGGTTTTGTTGATGCTGATCGAATAAGTATAAGGATAATATTATAGCAAACCTAATTCGAGCATTGCTGCTTCTGATATCATATCTTTATCCCAAGGCGGCTCAAACGTTAAATCAATCTCAACGTCCGAAATGCCTTCAATTAATTTAACTGCATCGCGAACTTCTGTAGGCATTGTTTCTGCAATTGGACAATTGGGGGAAGTTAAGGTCATTTTGATATATGCCTTCTTATTTTCATCGACTTTAATTTCATATATCAACCCCAAATCATAAATATTTACAGGTATTTCGGGATCGAAAATTGTTTTTAAGGTATCTACAATCTTACTTTCTAGGGCAAGGTAATTATTTTGATTTTCCATAACTTAATTATTTAGACATTTTTGTTTTAAAAGCCAATGCATAAAGCTTCATTTGCTTAATCATTGCTGTTAAACCATTGGCGCGAGTAGGAGAAAGATGCTCTTTTAAACCTATTTTTTCAACAAAATCGAGCTTTGAATTCAAAACATCATCGGGTGTTTGATTTGACAAAGCGCGAATTAGCAAACCAACAATTCCTTTGGTGATAATAGCATCGCTATCGGCTTTAAAAATAATTTTATCACCCTCCAGTTCGGCATTTAACCATACCTGCGATTGGCATCCTTCTATTAGATTGCTTTTAGTTTTATATTTTTCATCAATAAGAGGTAAGGTTTTACCAAATTCAATGATGTAACTATACTTATCCATCCAATCGTCAAAGTTAGAAAACTCTTCAACGATTTCATTTTCTATTTCTTCTATTTTCATTTTCTATTTCTTTAAATTAATCGATTAAAAGACAAGCACCAATTTAGCTAAACATTTCTATTACTTTTTGTAAGGATTTAATCATCCCATCAATTTCTTCTTTGGTATTATATAAAGCAAAAGAGGCACGAATGGTTCCGGGTATGCCATACCAATCCATAATAGGTTGTGCACAATGATGACCCGTCCGCACAGCCACGCCTAATTTATCTAATATAGTGCCAGCATCATAAGGATGAATATTTTCGAGTAAAAAAGAAATAACAGCCGCTTTTTCTTTGGCTGTTCCGTAAATTTTTAAACCATTTATATTCAATAATTGATTGGTAGCATAGTGTAAGAGTTCAGCTTCATACAAAGCAATATTAAACAATCCAATAGAAGAAACATAATCTAAAGCTGCTTTAAGGGCAATACCATCGGCAATATTGGGTGTACCTGCTTCAAATTTGAAAGGCAAACTACTGTATTCTGTTTTTTCGAATGTAACTTTGCGAATCATTTCGCCTCCACCTTGGTAGGGAGGCATTTCTTCTAAAAGCTTTTCTTTGCCATACAATACTCCAATGCCTGTTGGTCCATACACTTTATGCCCAGAGAAACAATAAAAGTCGCAATCCAATTCTTTTACATCTACTTTGAGATGAGAAACTGCTTGTGCTCCATCAATTAATACTGGAATATTGTATTTATGAGCAATATCAATTAATCTTTTGATGGGGTTGATAGTTCCCAGTGCATTGGAAACATGGGTGATTGCCAAGAGTTTTGTTTTATCAGTAAAACGTTTTTCAATATCGGTTAAATTTAATTCACCGGTATCAGTGATAGGAATCACCGCTAATTTGGCTTCTTTTTCTTCGCAAATTATTTGCCAGGGAACAATATTCGAATGATGTTCCATCCCTGATAGCAATATTTCATCACCTTGCTTCAAGTATTTTTTCCCAAAAGAAGAGGCGACGAGGTTAATAGATTCGGTGGCACCACGGGTAAAAATAATTTCGTAGTCGTGTTCGGCATTGATAAAAGTTTTCACAGCTTTACGCGATTCTTCGTAAGCTTGCGTACCCATTTGACTTAAATAATGCACTCCTCTGTGAATATTGGCATTGTCTTGTTCGTAATATTTGCTAATGGCATCAATTACCACTTGCGGTTTTTGGGTAGTAGCAGCATTGTCAAAATAAACCAAAGGACGATTATAAACGGTTCTTTTGAGTATAGGAAAATCCTGTCTAATTTTATTTATATCGAACATATTCGCTTATAGTTTACTTAAATCAATATTAAACTGTGTGGGCGACTTGGAGTTACAATGCATAACGCATTGGTCGCAAACTGAAAGTTCGCCTCTCAGGCGTTTAGAAACCATATTACCCAAACGTACCCTTAGTGCTTCGATAGGAATTTTATTAATTACCTCATCCGCAAAAGCATACATCAACAACATTCTTGCACAATCTTCGCCCAAGCCACGCGACCGAAGATAAAACATGGCTTCATTATCTAATTGCCCCACGGTAGCTCCATGGCTGCACTTTACATCATCGGCATATATTTCTAAATGCGGCTTGGTATTGATGGTCGCTTCATCGGTTAGCAAAATATTTTTATTTGCTTGAAAAGCATTTGTTTTTTGAGCATCTCTTCGCACCATAACTTTGCCACTGAATACTGCTTTGGCTTTATCATCAAGAATGCCTTTATACAACTCTTTACTATTGCTATTGGGAAGTAGATGGTCTACAAACGTATGATTATCGACAAACTGGGTTTTGTCTGCCAAATAAATTCCATATAAATTGGCTTCGCAACCTTCTCCGTTTAACGAAATATCAAGGTCGTTTCTAATAAAGCCTGAGTTTAAAGTAAGCACATTAGAGGTAAGCATCGCATAATTCTTTTGCTCCACAAAAGTAGTATTAAGTAGCGTTGAGTTTTTACCTTTATTTTGCACCCGAATGTGGTTTAATTGGGCATTCTCATCAATTAGAATTTCGGTTACCGCATTTGAGAAACTATTCGTTTGCGTAAGCGAGTGGTCGCAGGAAACCAAAGTAATGCTGCTGTTTTTTTCAACTATAAACAAGTTTCTAGGTTGCACAAACACCTCTTCGGTAGTATTGATGATGTTAATAATTTGAATGGCTTGCTCAACTATTATATTTTGTGGCACATAAATAAAAATGCCATCTTGAGCAAAAGCGGTATTGAGCGCAACAAAACCATTTTTATCATTCTTGGCATATTTATTAAAATGTTTTTCAATAATTTCGGGATATTCTTCAAGGGCTTTTTCGAAACTGCCGATAATAGTCCCATTATCAAGTTTTGTTAATGGAGTATGCTTATAGATATATCTCCCATTGAAAAGTACTACCACAAAGGTATCTAAATCGGGTACTTCACACTGAAAAATACTTTCTATATCAACATCTATTGGTTTTGTTTGTAAATGATGTTGGTATTCTGCTTTTAAATAAGGCTCTATATTGGTTAAACGCCATTCTTCTAACTTGGTATGAGGAAAACCTATTTCATTGAATTTTGCAATGGCATTATTTTTAATATCAATCATTGACTTGCTGTTGTTTTTAAACAGCAATTGCTTGTTTTTTTCAAATAAGGCAAGCATTTTGTCCTTAAGGGAAATATCTATTGTAATTTGTTCCATACTTTTAATGATTAAATACTTGCATTGGCTTCTAACTCTTGTTTAATCCAATCGTACCCTTTTTCTTCCAATTCAATGGCAAGGTGTTTGTCGCCCGATTTCACAATTTTTCCATCGTACATTACATGCACGAAGTCTGGTACAATATAATCTAACAAGCGTTGATAGTGGGTAATCACTACGGTCGCATTGTCTTTAGTTCTGAGCTTGTTAACGCCATTGGCAACAATACGCAAGGCATCAATATCGAGACCCGAATCTGTTTCGTCGAGAATAGAAAGGGTAGGATTGAGCATAGCCATTTGGAAAATTTCATTTTTCTTTTTTTCTCCACCCGAAAAACCTTCGTTCACGGAACGATTGTTTAATTTTGATTGAATCTCCACCAATTTTTTCTTTTCTTCCATCAATTTCAAGAAATCGGCACCTCCAATAGGTTCTAAACCTTTGTATTTGCGAATTTCGTTTACGGCAGTTTTCATAAAATTAGCCATACTAACCCCAGGAATTTCGACAGGATATTGAAAACCTAAGAAAATACCTTCTCTTGCTCTTGTTTCGGGGGGTAAATCGAGTAAATTCTTACCTTTGTAAAGAATTTCTCCTTCGGTAACTTCAAAAATATCGCGACCAGCAATTACGGAAGCAAGTGTACTTTTGCCAGTGCCGTTGGGACCCATAATGGCATGCACTTCACCCGCTTTTACTTCTAAATTAAAATCTTTTAAAATTTCTTTTTGGTTGATAGATACGCGTAAATGTTTTATTTGTAACATAAATAATTTTTTTTAAATGAATGAATTAACCTACACTGCCTTCGAGGCTAATGGATAATAATTTTTGAGCTTCTACGGCAAATTCCATAGGTAGTTTATTTAATACTTCTTTGGCGTAGCCATTTACAATTAAACTAATAGCACTCTCGTTGTCAATGCCACGTTGTAAACAATAAAACAACTGGTCTTCAGAAATTTTGGAAGTAGTGGCTTCGTGTTCGACAATAGAAGATTTGTTGTTGGTTTCTATGTAAGGGAATGTATGAGCTCCACACTTATCGCCCAACAATAAAGAGTCGCATTGGGTATAGTTTCGCGAATTGATAGCGTTTTTAGAAACTTTAATTAATCCACGATAAGAATTATTGCTTTTGCCAGCCGAAATACCTTTTGATATAACGGTGCTTTTGGTGTTTTTACCCAAATGAATCATTTTAGTTCCAGTATCCGCCTGTTGATAATTGTTAGTAACTGCCACTGAATAAAACTCACCCACCGAATTGTCGCCTTTGAGGATAAGACTAGGGTATTTCCAAGTAATGGCAGAACCTGTTTCAACCTGTGTCCACGATATTTTAGAATTATGCCCTTTGCAAAAACCTCGTTTGGTAACAAAATTATAAATACCCCCATCACCGTTTTTATTACCGGGATACCAATTTTGAACGGTTGAATATTTTACTTCCGCATTGTCGTGTGCAATGATTTCAACAATGGCGGCATGCAATTGATTTTCGTCACGCATAGGCGCTGTGCAACCTTCCATATAACTAACATAGCTGCCTTCGTCTGCAATAATCAAAGTGCGTTCAAATTGACCGCTATTGGCTGCGTTAATTCTAAAATAGGTGGATAACTCAATAGGACATCGAACACCAGGTGGAATGTAGCAAAAAGAACCATCGCTAAAGACTGCCGAATTTAAAGCAGCAAAAAAATTGTCGGTATAAGGCACTACTGAACCCATATATTTTTTAACTAAATCGGGATGCTCTTTCACTGCTTCGCTATAAGAACAAAAGATAATTCCTTTTTCGGAAAGCGTTTCTTTGAAGGTAGTTTTCACCGAAATGCTATCAACCACAGCATCAACCGCAACCCCAGAAAACAGTTTTTGTTCTTCTAAAGAAATGCCGAGTTTATTGAATGTTTTAAGCAATTCGGGGTCCACTTCATCTAAACTATTGAGCGTTTGTTGTTTTTTGGGAGCGGCATAAAAAATAATATTTTGATAATCGATGGGAGGGTGATGCAAATGTGCCCAAGTGGGTTCTGTAAGCGTGAGCCAATGACGATAAGCCTTTAAGCGAAATTCGAGCATAAACTCGGGTTCATTCTTTTTGGCAGAAATATATCGAACGGTATCTTCTGATAAACCGATGGGGGAGGTTTCTGTTTCTATATCGGTAACAAAACCATATTTATAATCACCTTGGGTAAGTTCTTGTATGATATTGTTTTTGTCGTTTTCCATGATAAATAAATCAATTGTCGTTTATTTAGATTAAATATAAATAATATGCAAAAATAATTAAATCGTATGGAATATCCCAATAAAAAAAATAAATATTTTTAAACGTTCTTAAAAAAAAAGACCTCAAACAAAGAATTATTAAAGAGTTCCAAAATGGATAGTCCTAATTGGCAATTTGGGATAAAATATAATAACAATTGAAATCCATGAGTTTAGCCTCCTAGTCTAATGCCTAAGCAACTGAATAGTAAAAGAGATGGTATAAAAATTAATTTGGGGGAGTCTATCTATTTATTGTTTAAGGGAGCTAATGCAGCTTGCAAAACGTGATAATCGCTGGCATCATACACAAAAGCTACAATTGATAAATTGTCTTTTTTCCAATCGCTTTTCAGCGTTAGTGTATATGAATTATTAAATGTATCTCCTATCTTAATTGAAGCATTCCCAATAGTAGTTCCCCAAGTTGAGTTAACAACGCTTCTTAAAACGTGCATGTGAACATAATCAATGATATCGGGGGTGCTACCAATGCTTGGGTCGCTGTTTTTTTGTGGTTTAATAATACTATCTTCCATAATGCACACACATAGCTTATAATTGCCCGTTAATGCAATATTGAACTTTGTATTAACTCTTGTAGTATAATTGCTTGTAGTTGTATTATAATAGTTTTTAACATTAATAATTGCTTCTGGAGATGTAGTTACAATACTTGCAATTTTACCATCCCACGAACCATAAGCATTAACAAAGCTTCCATTATATTTTGTTCTATTTATTAAACCAGCAGGGTATCCAGTGATACTCCATACGGCATTCCATTCATCAACAGTTGGCAATACTCTAAAGTCATAAGTATAATCACCAGAGGAAGCGGGTGCTGCAAAAGTACCTTGATGGACCGCCAAAACCACTAATTGATTGCCGTATTTTTGCAATAATTCGTGTGCTTTCACATGGGCTTTAGGGCAATTTACGCAAGTGTGTCCAGTATAATCTTCTAACAATACAACTCTTTTATCTATAGTATCTGTAATGGTATTTCCTGTTAAAACACCTGTTGTATCTATAATTACTGATTGTTGTTTTTTGTAAGGTTCGTCAATTTTACTACAGGCGAAAAATGAAAATGCAATTACCAATGTTAGTAATAGTAATTTGCTTATTTTAATTATGTTTTTCATAGATTATAATTTTAAAAATTAAAAACTACTTGTAATAGTTAATGAAATTCCATTAGAAGCAGGAACTTGCCTACATACACCGCCAACACAGGTTATGCCTTGTCGTTGTTTGCCATAAGATAATGCAAAACGATTGGTGCCTTTGGTAAATCCAAAAGCAGCATTATAATAATGAAAGCGTCTTTTGGTGTCAGGATTGTCGTAATTATATAAATCGGCAACAGAAAAAAACCATTTTGGAGCTATGGTATATTCTAACAAACACATCGCCCAATCGTGTTCATCTTGTTTTGCCATTAGGCTATGCAATTCCATACGTAGTGTATTTGTAGTATTAAATTTATAAGATATATCTAGCACTACAATATTTGCAAATATTGTTGGAGCACCAGGATGTCCTTCAATAATGTCTTTATTGTATGTAATATATGCATAAGTTAATATCGCTTTAATGCTTTTAGAAAATTTTCGGTTAATTTCAATGTTAAAATCTTCAAAATACTTTTTATCTCCCATTTTAAAGAAATCTGATTTATAACCCAAAGTGCCATCGGTTCCAATAGCAATTGTATCATTTAATTTTTGCTTATCAATAGAGTTGGCTAATGAATAATTTACAGAAACTTTGGTTCCATAAGAACCACCAAGCCAAGAGTCTTTTTTTATGTTGTACATAATACTTCCTTCATAACCAATTTCGCCATTAGGTTGTGTTCCATAAGGATACATGGCGGTTAAGGTATAAGCATGTTGTTTGGTAAGAGCAGGTAGATAATTAATAATTAATACATTACCAACTTCGTTTCTGTCAGAACGAAAGTCCATATTGTCAATTCTTTTGGCAGAAAGGATAACTCCCAAGCCTTTTTGTGAATAACTTGTAGAAACAAACAAACCTTCTCCATGTTTATAAATCATATTATTACTGGCATTCGGGTCGTTGATTTTATAAGCATATTCGCCCATTATACCAAAACCACTTCGGGTAATATTTAATCTTCCAGCATAAGCTCCTACATTTTCGGGTAAATTATAAACAGGGTCTGAGCTAGGCTGATATTTACTAACAAAACTTCCTCCAATTGTATATTTAGTTTTCATAGCATCCAAACCAAATATATCATTAATAAAGAAATTGCCATCAAAACCTCTTACAATACCTACTCCTTTATCGAAAAAGAAACGCTGATTACCAATAAGTCCTTTTAATTCTATTCCTTTATAAGGTTTGTATTTCACATGTATTCCATCCATGGCATTATCGTAGCCTAAACTTCTTTCTTCGTAAGTTCTAAATACCATTCCACTACCAAATTGGTCATAAAAATTACCCACCGTAACTTGTAACCCATCATTTGTATAAGAGGCAAAACGATATGGTATACCATTACCTTTATATCTTGGATCAAAGCCTAACATAGCATTTTGATAACTTTCGAAACGAATACCCGCATTAAAATTACCATTGGAATAAATAATATTTGCAAAACCATTCATCAACAATTTTTCTGGCACATTTGGAGCGCCAATTAGACTATCTTTCAAATAATATTGAGCATCCATTTGAAAATTTCCGTGTATTTGCCCACCACCAATAGTTTGTGATTTTGCAAATATTGGAGAAAGAACCACTGATAAAATAAAAATCGTATAAACTTTTCTGAAATAATTTTTCATAGTCATCATATTTAATGGTAGTATTTTACTTAATATCTTCGCCTTTGATTATTTTTCTTACGATATCAATTATTTCAAGTTCTCCACCGTCTGAAAAAGAGGTGTGTTGCCAAACAATTTCTTTTTTTCCATTAAGAATGAACATATGGGGAACTAAATTTACATTCATCGCTCTTTTAAAGTCTTGATTTGGGTCGAGCAATATTTCGAAATCCCAACTATTTCCATTTGCTAGTGGTTTCACTTTGTCAGAAGAACGAGAATCGTCAATAGAAACAGCAATTAGTTTTACACCAGTTTCTTGTTGCCAGTCAGCATATACATCCGCAATTGTATTGAGCTCTTTGCAGCACGGTTTGCACCAAGTAGCCCAAAAACTAATGATAATTGGTTTCCCATTGTTTTCAATTTGACTACTGTTGAATGTATTGCCCTCAATCGTTTTTAGGTCAACAGAAGGTATTTGAGCAAGCTTTTTCTCAGTATCTTGAGAATATACTGCCATTACTAACATTGAAATCAATAGCATTAAACCGATTTTTTTCATAATAATTTTTTTTAAGTTTTAAATGATTGTTGCAATAATTACACCATTTTTAAGAAAAAGGAAATTTATGAGTTGCAAATATAAAAAATAAACAATCATACATCAAAACATTTTTATATATAAATTAATTAATATGTTGATAAAAATTAATTGATAACTCTTCCTTTAAAATAGAAGGTTGTTCGATTTCAGATGGTTCGGGTTCAATTTCATCATCTTGTTCTTCTTCCCATTCGTATTTCTTACTTTGAGGTCCTTGATGACGGTAAAACCAAGCAATTACAACTCCTGCAATCAATCCCATTAAATGCGATTCCCAAGAAACTTGTTCTTTCATTGGGAAAATGCCCCAAACCATTCCTCCATAAAGAAAAATAATAAGCATAGAGATCGCCATTAATTTCCCATCACGCCTAAGAACGCCACTACAAAACAAAAATGAGGCATAACCATAAATAATACCACTTGCTCCTATATGATAGGCATCTCTTGCAATAATCCACACCCATAATCCTGTTAAAATATATATCATTATTGAAACTTTTATTGCTACTTCTCGATAAAAATAAAAGATCCCCCAGCTAAGTAAAAATAAAGGGGCGGAGTTAGCCAAGAGGTGCGAAAAGCTTGCGTGTATGAGAGGAGCTGTAATAATACCAATCAAACCTCTTGCTTGTAGAGGCAATATTCCATAATCGGAAAAATCTAAATGAAAAACATATTCTATCAGTTTGATTAGCCAGATGATAGTTAAAAAGCAAAACGGGAAAATCAATGAATTTAATACTTTTTTATTTTCCTCTTTCATTTAAAGATTATTTTAAAAAAAACCTAATAATAAATATATTTACAAAGCCTTTTCATAAAAATTGTTAAATATATCTACTGTTTGAGCAAAGTAAATCAATTTTATTGTAATTTTACCATTCTTTAACAAGTAAAAATAAAATCTTAAAATATGAATACTAAAATAAGCAATATGAAGCGATTTCTAACTTTTTTTCTTGTAATATGTTTTGTTTTATCTATAAACATAGTCAAAGCTCAAAACAATAAATCAGAGCAAAACAATGCTGAAAAAAGAAAAGCTCAAAACGATAATGAATTTGATAATAGTAAAAATAAAAGTAACAATCCTATTGCTCCTAATAAGGATATCAAATATATTGATAATAATTATAGCAATAAAAGCGACATATCAGATTTAAGTAATAAATTTTCTTCTGCACTTCAGATAATCAATTTATCTTATGTTGATACTGTTAATGAAAACAAGCTTGTAGAAACTGCAATTATTAAAATGCTTGAAGAACTTGACCCACATTCTGTTTACATTAGTGCAGCAGAATTAAAAGCTGCAAATGAACCTTTAGAAGGCAATTTCGAAGGTGTAGGCATACAGTTTCAGATAATAAAAGACACAATAGAAGTGGTGGCAACTATTGCAGGCGGTCCTTCAGAAAAAGTGGGTGTGATGCCTGGCGATAAAATAGTGATGATTGATAAAGAAAGTGCTACTGGCAAAAAAATTTCCAATGATTATGTCCTGAAAAAACTTAGAGGAAAGAAAAACACTAGAGTAAATATTATGATTTTTCGCAGAGGAGTTAAAGAGTTACTCGATTTTACTATAACAAGAGATGTAATTCCTTTGAAAAGCATTGATGCTACCTTTATGGCAACTGATAATATTGGTTATATTAAGTTAGATCGTTTTGCACAATCATCTATCTTAGAATTTAACCAATCGCTTACCGAATTGAAAAAGAAAGGAATGAAAAGCCTTATTCTCGATTTAAGAGGTAATTCTGGTGGTTACCTTAATACAGCCATTGATTTAGCTGATGAATTTTTACCCAAAGGGAAATTAATTGTTTATACAGAAGGAGTTCATAGTCAACGAATCAATTATAATGACAAATACAAAGGAGACTTTGAAGATGGAAAATTGGTTGTATTAATTGACGAAGGTTCTGCTTCTGCTAGCGAAATTGTTGCTGGAGCAATTCAAGATTGGGACAGAGGTTTAATTATTGGTCGTCTTTCTTTTGGAAAAGGGTTAGTTCAAAGACCGTATGATTTACCTGATGGTTCCGTGATTAGATTAACTACAGCCCGTTATCACACACCAACTGGTCGTTGTATTCAACGTCCTTATATAAATGGCGTTGATAAATATTACGAAGACCTTGAAGATAGATTTAAAAAAGGAGAACTTTATACTGCTGACAGCATTCATTTTCCTGATTCTCTCAAGTACTACACTTCCAAAAATAGGGTAGTTTATGGTGGAGGTGGAATTATGCCAGATATTTTTATTCCTATTGACACTACAGAAACTTCTATTTATTATTCTTCGCTTGTTCGTAAAGGAATTTTAAATCAATTTTCTCTCCAATATGTTGATGACCATAGAAAAAAATTAAAAGAACAATATACAAACCTTGATTATTATGTAAAAAATTATGTTGTTGAAGAGGAGGTATTTAATCAGCTTGTAGAATATGCAATCAAAGACGGTGTTAAAAAAGATGATAAAGGAATTGAGACTTCTAAAAATTTAATAAAAAGAGATTTAAAAGGGCTGATAGCAAGAAATCTTTGGGATACAGGTGCTTATATTCAAATATTTATGCAAACAGACAATGCTTATATTAAAGCTATTGAAGCTATCAATGATTCTAATACATTCAAAAAAAATAAAATTCAGGAATAAATAAAACTCAATTTAATAATGGAAGTATTTTATGTATGTTGTGGATTGGCAATAGGTTTTCTTATTGCTTGGTTTTATATTAACAATAAAGGAAAAAATAAAATAGATAATTTGCAGCAATCTTTCTATGATTTAGAAAAAGATAAAATAAAAACAATTGCTGAATATGATAAATCGAATGGTATCTTAGGTGAAAAGCTTGAAACATTGATTAAAGAAGCCGACATCAACAAAAAAGAATTATTGGAAGAAAAACTTAAATCCGAAGCTTATTCTACTAGACTTGCAAAAGCAGAAGTTGAATTTCGCAATCTACAAGAAAAACTTGCTACACAAAAAACAGAATATGAAGAACTCCAGAAAAAATTAACTATTGAATTTGAAAATATTGCAAATAAGGTTTTAAAAGTACACTCTCAAGAGTTTACTTTGTCAAACCAAAAGAATATTGGCGATATTCTTAATCCTTTGCGTGAAAAGATTACTGATTTTGAGAAAAAAGTTAATGAGGCTTACGATAAAGAGCTTAGGGATAAAATAAGCTTGAAAGAAGAAGTTAAAAAACTATATGAATTAAATCATAAAATTAACGAAGAAGCTCGTAACCTTACAAGAGCACTTAAAGGAGACTCAAAGAAACAAGGAAACTGGGGAGAAGTGGTGCTTGAACGTATTTTAGAACGTTCGGGACTTGCCAAAGGGCAGGAATATGAAATGCAAGTTTCTATTACCAATGAAGACGGCAAGCGTTTTCAACCAGATGCAGTGGTTTTTTTGCCTGATAAAAAACACATCATTATTGACTCGAAGGTATCGCTTGTTGCTTACGAGAATTATGTAAATGCCACAGATGAAGAGCGGAAAGTACAATTTATAAAAGAGCATTTGCATTCAGTTAGAACTCACATCAAGGAGCTTAGTGAAAAAAACTATGAAAAATTAGATAGTTTTAATACTCCAGATTTTGTTTTGCTTTTTATACCTATAGAGTCATCGTTTGGAGTTGCAGTGCAAGCTGACCAAGAGTTGTTTAATTTTGCTTGGGATAATAAAATTGTTATTGTGAGTCCTTCTACATTACTTGCAACTTTGAGAACGATTGCTTCTATTTGGAAACAAGAAAATCAAACTAAAAACGCACTCGAAATAGCAAGTCAAGGCGGTGCTTTATACGATAAATTTGTTGGTTTTGTTAAAGATTTAGATAAAATAGGAATTAATATTCGCCAAACACAAAATTCTTATGATGATGCTATGAATAAACTTCAGATAGGGAAGGGCAATCTAATTACAAGAGCTGAAAATATAAGAAAATTGGGTGCAAAGACTAAAAACACATTGCCTGAAAAGTTTGTTTCGGAAGAGGAAACAGGGACCCTTTTTGATCAAAGCAAACCGGAAGATTAAAAACAATCACACATTTTTATTTTCTTTCTTTCTACTTTTAATAGCAATAAGGAACAATGTTAAAAACAGAATAACAAGGTATGTTCCAAAAAACAAAAAGTACAAAATGCTCCATTCGTTGATAAACTGCAAAACAATAACATTAAGAATTGCTGAAATAATTGATATTGTGATAAAAACTAAAGCCACCTGCTTGTCGTTTAAACCAAGATATGATAAATGATGTGTTGTGTGATCTTTGCCACCAATAAAAGGTGAAGTGCGTTTAGCCAATCGTTTAATAAATACAGTCGTTGTGTCAATAAGTGGTAAAGCAAATATTAGTGAAACGGAAATGATTTGTTTAGAAAAAAAATAACTTTCGTTGTTGTCGTTATTAATATTCCAAAAATAAACAATACCCATTGCTGCTAAAAAGATTCCTAAAAATTGACTTCCTGTATTGCCCATATACATTTTGGCTGGATGCCAATTAAACTTTAAAAAACCAATTAAAGTGGCAAGCAAGCCAATTAAGATTAATATATGAGGATTTCCAATATCATTTTGAATAAAAATATTTAAAAGAACACAAATAATAATAGATGCCGAAATAGAGGTTGAAATTGCATCCATATTATCAAGCATATTAATTGAATTCATAATGCCAACCACCCAAATTAGTGTAAGAATATAATCAAGGTAAACCTGATTGAAAAAATGGATATAAGTTCCAGTAAAAATTAAAATGAAACCGCAGGTTAATTGGGTGAAAAATTTCAAGAAAGGCTTGGTATTATATGCATCATCAAATAAACCCATCAAAAATCCCAAAGTGCTCGAAAGTAAAATGCCGAGAAATTGAGCGTTTAAAAAGAATTGGCTTTTTTCAAAAATAAAAGAGTAAGAAATAATGGATAAAAGAAAGATAATATAAAAAGATATGCCACCAATTGCAGGCTTAGATTGAGAAGCCCAGCGAATTGCGTTTTCTTCTCCATTTCTAATGCCCAGTGTATTGGCAAACTTCAATAAAAGACTATTTATTAATACCGAAAATAGTATGGAACAAATGAAAAAAGCGATATAAATAATTGGCAAATAGTATTCTGAATTAATCAAAGATTGAATGAACGCAAACATAAACATTTAGAATATTAAAACTTACTTATGAAATTAGCAAAAGGTTTGCCTTTTTTATCTTTATCTGAAATGGTTGGATTGGCTATGTTCCATGCGATATTTAAATCCGAATCGCTCCATAATAAAGTGTCCTCAGCTTCTTTATTGTATTTATTGCTGCATTTATAGGTAAAAATAGTATTATCTTCAAGTGTAAGAAATCCATGAGCAAAGCCAACTGGGATGTATAGCATTTTTTTCTCATATTCATCAATAATAAGAGAAAAATATTTGCCATAAGTAGGAGAATTTTTACGAATATCTAAAGCCACATCAAGCACGCTGCCTTTTATAACACGCACTAATTTGCTTTGTGCATAAGGTGGGTTTTGAAAGTGCATTCCTCTAAGAACTCCTTTATTTGATTTTGATTGATTATCTTGTATAAACTCTTCAATGATGCCATTTTTTTCAAATATTGCTTTGTTATATGATTCGTAAAAATAGCCTCTTTCATCTTCAAATACTGAAGGTGAAATTATTAACAATCCTGAAATATTGGTATTGATTACTTCCATTTTTTATTTTTAAAATTAATCGAGCTTAAAAATTTTTTTAATTTGCTTTGTATGGCATCATCGTCATAGTAGCCATATCCGTAGCCGTTTGAATAATTTTTAGATTTTCCATAAGATAAGTACTGCGAATCAACTGCATTTAATATGATTGATAAATTTTTTATGTTGTTTTCATTGATTAATGCATCAACATTGGCAATATAGCTTCGTTTTGAATGGTTAGCATAAAATACATATATTGGATAATCTGCTTTGATAAGACTTTTCATACCATCAGTTACTAAACCAATAGGAGGATTGTCGATAATAATAAAGTCGTACGTTAATTTAAGTTGTTCAATTAGGTCGTCCATACGCTTATTCAGAATTAATTCAGAAGGATTTGGTGGAATGGGACCCGCTGTAATAAAATCAAGATTATTAATGCTGCTGTGGTTAATACAATTATCTAAAGTTGTTTGTCCTGCTAATATAGTGCTTATTCCGTATAGGTTTTCGGAACCAAAACCAGAATGTATCTTTGGCTTACGCATATCCAAATCGAGTATGATAACTTTTTTATCCGAAAAAGCAAGAATACCAGCTAAATTGATAGCAATAAATGTTTTGCCTTCGCCAGATACGGTAGATGTTATTGCAATAACCTTTGCTCCTGACTCATTAGAAATAAATTGAAGATTGGTTCTTATTATTCTTAGGTATTCTGCAATTAATGATTTAGGTTTTTTATCAACAATCATTTGCGAAATAGGTATATCATACTTATATTTCGGTAATATACCAAGCAAAGGAGCATTGCTGTGTTTTGATATGTCTTCAACTGATCTAATTTCATTATAAAATAAATAAATAACCAATACTACAATCAAACTAATTAAAAAAGCGGCTATAATAGCACCTATATATATTCTTTTTTTCTGAGGAGAAACTGGCTTGCTTGGAGTAGTAGATTTTTCGAGAATTAGATTTTGAGATACATAACCCGCTTTCATAATCGAATATTCTGCTCTTTTTTCAATTAGTTGATTATGGAATTGTTCGTTAATAGCATATATTCTTTGTAGTCGATTAAGTTCAACGGCATTAAAATCGCCCGTTTTGGCATTGATAAGTTTTTCGTAGCCTTGTATTTTTATTTTAAGTTCTGATTTGCGATGTTGAATGTTATTCTTCAAAGATTTTATACTTTCGATAAGTAATTTTTTTTGGATGTTAATTTGGTAATTAATAGATTCTATTTGGCTGCTATTGAGGGTTACTTCGTAGAGAAGTTGTTCTCTTTTCAATAGCAAATCCTGCAAATTATTCAATAAACTAGAAATTATTCCTTGAAATTCACTACCAGCAATAGTTGCAATAAGTTTATAAATATCAACGTTTTCAGATGCATTAAAAGTAATTTCCACTTCATTGAGCATATTTTCTTCCAATTCTAGTTTAGAAAATTGGTTTTCCAATTCATTCTGACGTGAAAATAATGTTGGAACAACATCTAGTTTAATAGTATCAATTTTATTGGTTTTTTTAAATCTTTCTAACTGATTTTCAGATTTTGCAAGCGTATCATACATTCGGTTTATCTGATTGTCAATAAATTCAATAATTTTATTGGTACTTTCTGCTTTTTTTTCAATATCATATATAACAAATTCTTCGGCAATAGTATTAACTATGTCTGAAGTTTTTTGGGCATTTTCGTCTCTAAAAGTAATACTAACTGTTTTGGCTGCTTCATTGATGATGCTAATGTTCAATGGTCTTACATAATTAGATAAATTGGTAGAAGGATTATTAATGATAAAATAGTAATTATCGCTATTTAATATTCCACTTTTATTAAAAACCACTTCAGGATTGGTTACTTTAACATCTAAATCGACATCTTGAAAAACTATTTTTTCGGTCAATCCAAAAGTTTTTTCAATTTTGGAGTTATCGCTAATGCAGTAAGAGATTTTAATTTGTTTGTCGTCATTGAAATTAATATATATAGGAATCCCATAAATAGCAGGGTTTTTTATAGAATATTTTATTTCAAATGGGGAGCTTTTGTATAGCTCAAAATTTAATAGTCTGCCCTCTGTATAATAAGAAATATCTAAAGGTAGTTTACTTATCACTCTGTTTAAAAACAGGGAAGAACGCATTAATTCTATTTGTTTTGCGAGATTGTTGTCTTCTTCAACATTAATGTTATTGGTTTGAAAAATTTTTTGAGCTTCGTTATCGCTGCTTAATTGAATAATGGAATGTGTTTCATAAATGGGTGGCGTATATCGCAGATAGATATAAGAACCAGCGATAGCCATTATAAATAATATTGCGAAAAGTAAAAGATTTCTTTTGACTAAGAATAAAAATAACTTTGGGTCAATTTCTTCATTGATAATTGAAAACTTCTTAGGCTGCATATTATTTAAATAAATTGTAAATCAATAAAGTTGTTGATAATAGAGTTAAGTAGGGTGCAATGTTTTCAAGAATACGTTGAGCCACTTTTGGTCTGGGTTCTACATAGATTATATCATTTGCTTGTAGAACAAGGTTTGATGCTTTCATTCCTTCAATTGTTGAAAGGTCTATTAAATAAACTTTTGGATTATGCAAATCGCCACGTATAAGTTTAATTTTATGTGCTTTGCCATCAGAAATTCCACCAGCCAGCGCAAGAGCTTCAATGAGAGTGGTATTTGTGTTTGAAAGCGTAATTACGGTAGATGTTCCGCCTTGTCCACCAGGGAAAATGATAACTCGGTTGTTGGTAACTTTTAATTGCACAAAAGGTTTGTTATAATATTTGGCATATTTATTTTCGAGTTTTTTTTCGGCTTCGCGAAGGGTTAAATTGCTTAATTGTTCGCGACCAAGCAATGGAAGTTTAACTTTTCCATCAAATTCAACTTGATAGGTGGAATTGTTGGTTGTATTTTGACTGTTCATATTGGCTTCTAATGGGTTGATTAGTTTTTCTCCTTCATTAGTAAACAATTTAAACATCAACTCATCGTTTGGTGCAATTTTGTATTCAGGTTTCAAGGTGTCTTCTTTAAAAGAAGAATAAGGATAGTTTTTTGTTCTTAACATTTGGCTTGGATTAAGCAAATGGCAAGAAGTTAAAAGCAAAATGGGAAGAAAAACAATTAGGAATAATAATCTTTTCATTTAGCAATATTTATTGTTCAAAAGTAATAAAAAATTATTATTCTGACATTAATATATGAATAAATTAACCAAGTAGTTTGTAATAAAGTTGTTTCATATCTTCTACAAGACGAGTATAATGGTATTTATTTTTTACAAAATTCCAGCCATCATTGCTTAATTCTTTGCGAAGTAAGTTGTTTTCTACTAATGACAATAGGTTTTCATCAAAAGTTTTAAAATCTTGGGCGTTTGAGAGCAAAGCTGTTTTGTTTTTAAGAACCACATCTTCTATACCCCCAACGGCTGTAGTAACAATTGGTTTGTTAGATGCTTGTGCTTCAATTAAACTTACAGGGGTTCCTTCGTTTAAAGAAGTGAGGGCTATGATGTCCATTCCTGCATTCACCCAATCGGCTTCTTTTATCCAAGAGGTGAAGGTTAAGGTCGCTTTTTGAGTTATATTAGCATTTGTAGTAAAATCAATATTAAGTTCTGTGGCTTTGGCTTCTATTTTTTTTCTGTCTTCTCCATCCCCAACAATGAAAGCCCTAATTTTCTTTGAAGTGCTTTGTTGAAGGTTGCGAATAGCATAAAGAAACATAGTGTGGTTTTTAATGGGAACAATTCTACCGATAATGCCAATGGCTATTTCATCTTCTTCGATATTGTATTTTTGGCGAAAATCCTTTCTTTTGTCATCCATGTGCTCTCTAAAACGGCTAAGGTCGAAACCCAGAGGGATTACTTCTACTTTATCCTTTCCACAAATTTTATATTTATCTGTTAAATCAAACTTTTGTTTTTCTGATATGGCAATAATTTTAGAGCTTTTTTTGGCTAAATTTCTTTCAATTCGTTTATAAAATGTAGCTTGAAAATTATTGAAATATGCATCGAAAACATGCCCGTGAAAAGTATGAACAATCACTGGAACTTTCTCATTTATTGCGGCATACCTGCCCAAGGCTCCGGCTTTTGAGGCGTGGGTGTGAATTATGTCTGGTTTAAATTTTTTAATAATTTCTTTTATCTTCTGATATGCAATATAATCATATTTTATATTTAAAGAACGCTTCATTTCTGGGATAATGATAGGTTTAAGTCCCAAATTGCAAACAATAAATTCAGAATTTTCTTCAGTATCATCTTTTTCGCCACCAATTAATAGTGTTTCAAATTCGGGTGCAAGATATTTGGATAGATATGCTGCGTTGTAGGTAGGTCCTCCTAAATTGAATCTATTAATAATTCGTAAAACTTTTGGCATTTCTATGCTATTTTTTGTTTATACAAAGATAGTATTAATAATAAAAAAAGAGGTTGTTGTAACCTCTTTTTTTTAGTTTTAACTTAAAGATTGCGAAATTAGCAACCTAGGGTTGCAATCATAATTGCTTTTATGGTATGCATCCGGTTTTCGGCTTCGTCAAAAACAACTGATGCTTCAGATTCAAAAACATCATCCGTAACTTCCATTCCATTAAGACCGTATTTATTGAAAATATCTAATCCAATTTTTGTGTCTTTATTGTGGAATGCAGGTAAACAATGCAAAAACTTTACTTTTGGATTGCCTGTTTTAGCAACTAATTCTTTATTTATTTGATAGGGTTTAAGCAACTTGATGCGTTCTTCCCAAACTGAATCTGCTTCTCCCATAGATACCCATACATCTGTGTATAAATAATCAACACCTTTAACAGCATCAGCTGCATTATCAGTTATAGTAATTTTTGCACCTGTTTGTTTTGCAATTTCTCTGCATTTATTAACAAGTTCTTCGCTTGGTTGACATGCTTTTGGAGCTGCAGCACGGAAATCCATTCCCATTTTTGCTGCACCAACTAACAAAGAGTTTCCCATATTGTTGCGAGCATCGCCTAAATAACAAAAAGAAATTTTATTTAAAGGCTTGTCGCTGTGTTCTTTCATTGTCATTAAATCGGCGAGAATTTGGGTTGGGTGAAATTCGGTTGTTAAACCATTCCAAACAGGAACACCAGCATATTTGGCAAGTTCTTCAACTATTGCCTGTCCATAACCACGGTATTCAATGGCATCATACATTCTGCCAAGAACTCTTGCGGTGTCTTTCATTGTTTCTTTTTTGCCTATTTGTGAACCAGAGGGTCCAAGGTAGGTGATGTGAGCTCCTTGATCGAGTGCAGCTACTTCGAAAGCACAACGTGTACGGGTGGAGTCCTTCTCGAATATAAGTGCAATATTTTTGCCTTTTAATCTTTGTTGTTCGGTACCAGCGTATTTATTTTTTTTTAAATCTACTGATAAATCGAGAAGAAATTGAATTTCTGTAGGTGTAAAATCAAGAAGTTTTAAAAAATGTCTGTTTTTTAAATTGAATGCCATTGTTTTTAAGTTTTATATTAGTAAAAATTTATTTTTGGGCAAAATTACACAATCCCTTTTTCATTTTCAAAAATTAAATGAATCCCAAAATTCTATTAACGAATGTAACTGAATTAAAGGGAACATTCTATAATATTTTTTAAGGCATAAAATATAATAGGTCAAATGCAGATTTGAATTACGAAAGCAATAACAGCTTACTTTTTAGAATCAATAAGAATATTAAGTATTTTGATGCCTGCATCAGCAATCATTGTACCAGGACCAAAAATGCCTACCACTCCAGCATCATAAAGAAACTGATAATCTTGAGCAGGAATAACGCCACCTACAATAATCATCATATCATCTCTTCCCAATTTCTTAAGTTCTTCAATGATTTGCGGAACAAGTGTTTTATGACCTGCAGCAAGACTGGATATGCCAACAATGTGAACATCATTTTCCACAGCTTGTTTTGCTGCTTCGGCAGGAGTTTGAAACAAAGGACCCATATCCACATCAAATCCCATATCTGCATAAGCAGTTGCAACTACTTTAGCACCTCTGTCGTGCCCATCTTGTCCCATTTTTGCAATCATAATACGTGGGCGACGACCTTCTATCTTCGCAAATTCATCAGCAAGTTCTCTGGCTTTTTTGAAATTACTGTCATTTTCTATTTCCATTTTATATACTCCTGAAATTGAACGAATAGTAGCTTTATATCTACCAAATATTTTTTCGCAAGCATCTGAAATTTCACCAAGTGAAGCACGTTTTCTTGCAGCATCTATTGCCAATGCTAATAAATTTCCTTGTCCAGTCTGACAAGCATTAGTAATGGCATCTAATGCTTTTTTAACCTCATCGCTATTTCTTTCAGCTCTTAGTTTTTTCAAACGAGCTATTTGCGATATACGAACGGCAGTGTTATCTACCTCTAAAGTTTCGATGGGGTCTTCTTTATCTAAGCGATATTTATTTATACCTACAATTACGTCTTTACCTGAATCAATCTTTGCCTGTTTGCGTGCAGAAGCCTCTTCAATTCGCATTTTTGGCAAACCTGTTTCAATAGCTTTTGCCATTCCACCCAATTCTTCAACCTCTTGTATTAGTTTCCATGCTTTGTGAGCGATTTCGTGAGTTAATGCTTCTACATAATAAGAACCAGCCCATGGATCAATGGCTTTGCATATATTAGTTTCTTCTTGTATAAATATTTGGGTGTTTCTTGCAATACGAGCGGAAAAATCAGTGGGTAGTGCAATTGCTTCATCAAGAGCATTGGTGTGAAGAGATTGCGTATGACCCAAAGCAGCAGCCATCGCTTCAATACAAGTACGAGCTATATTATTATAGGGGTCTTGCTCTGTTAAACTCCATCCAGAAGTTTGCGAATGTGTTCTTAAGGCAAGCGATTTAGGGTTCTTAGGATTGAATTGTTTAACCAATTTTGCCCACAACATTCTTGCTGCACGCATTTTAGCTATTTCCATAAAATGATTCATTCCTACACCCCAGAAAAACGACAATCTTGGTGCAAAAGAATCTATGTCCATACCAGCTTTAACGCCAGTACGCAAATATTCTAAGCCATCAGCTAAAGTATAAGCCAATTCAATATCAGCAGTGGCACCAGCTTCTTGTATATGATATCCACTAATGCTAATAGAATTGAATTTAGGCATGTTTTTGGATGTAAACTCAAATATGTCAGCAATAATTTTCATAGAAGGAGTTGGCGGATAAATATAAGTGTTACGAACCATAAACTCCTTTAAAATGTCATTTTGAATGGTTCCGCTTAGTTTTTCCATTGATACGCCTTGTTCTTCGGCAGCAACAATATAAAATGCAAGAACTGGTAATACAGCTCCATTCATAGTCATTGAAACAGACATTTTATCTAAGGGAATTTGGTCGAAAAGAACTTTCATATCAAGAATAGAATCGATAGCAACACCAGCTTTACCAACATCACCAACAACGCGTTCGTGGTCAGAATCGTAACCACGATGTGTAGCTAAGTCAAATGCAACAGATAATCCCATTTGACCTGCTGCAAGATTTCTTCTATAAAAGGCATTTGATTCCTCTGCAGTAGAAAAACCAGCATATTGTCTAATTGTCCAAGGCTGCATCACATACATAGTCGAATAAGGACCTCTTAGAAAAGGCGCTATGCCTGCTGCATAGTTCAAATGTTCCATTCCTAACAAATCAGATTCCTCATAAACTCCTTTAACTGGAATTTGCTCGGAAGTAATCCAATTTTTACCAACATTATCTTTACTTTCAGAAGAGTTAGTATTTGTAATTGTTTTATATTGAATATTTTTAAAATCTGGACGCATAATAATAATTTTGAGGATTCGTATTTATATTCCTAAAAGGTGATTAAATTTTTGAAGTGTTTCTAAGACATTGGTTCTAATATGAATAAAGGCATCTACACCCGCTTGTTTAAGATTATCAATAATAGCTGTAGGATAGCCAGCAACAATAACTTTAATATTATTATTTCTTTCTTTTATTTGTTTACAAGATTTAGGTACTATTTCTGCATATTCATCATCAGAACTACAAATGACAATAATATCGGCATTAGCGTTAAAAGCTTCTTTCGCGCCTTCTTCAACAGTTTGAAATCCATTGGTATCAATAATATCATAACCGGCACATCCAAAGAAGTTATTAGCAAACATTGCACGGGCTTTTCGCATAGTAAGATTGCCTATGGTCATCAAAAATACTATAGGTTTCTTATTCCCTTTTAAAACAAAGTCTTCGGTAGCCATACGCAGTGCTTCAAATGCGGTAGCTCCACGATAGGTTTTTAATTTAGAAGTTAAATCTTTAATATCTTTGTTTGGCTGCAACTTATCGAGCATTGTTTCTTTCTGATTAGCATGTTGATTGGTTCCTAACATAACAGTTTTACGCATTGCAATATCCATATCTCTTTGCTGGCAGGTTTTTTCAATTTCTTCATAAATTGAGCCATTAGTAATTTGTTCAATTAATCCACCTTTTTCTTCAATAGATTGGAACAATTTCCAAGCTGCATTAGCAATAGAATCGGTTAAATTTTCTATATAATATGAACCTCCAGCAATATCGGCTACTTTGCTAAAATACGCTTCTTCTTTCAATATGATTTGAGTGTTTCTAGCAACACGATTTGAAAAATCATCAGGTTTTTTGTAGGTTAAATCAAATGGAAGTACGGTAATTGAATTTGCACCGCCAAGAGAAGCTGCCATTGTTTCTGTTGTGCTACGAAGTACATTCACATAAGGATCATAAATAGTTTTATTCCAAAAAGAAGTAATCGCATGTATATTCATAGACGCAGATGCGATGTTCTGAGGTTTATATTGTTCCACAATTTTCGCCCATAATAATCTTGCTGCTCTTAATTTGGCAATTTCCATAAAGTAATTTGACCCAATAGCGAATGAAAATAGCATTTTAGATGAAATACTATCGATAGAAATTCCTCTATTTGTCATTTCTGCTAAATACTCATTTGCCGAAGCAAGACTATAAGCAAGTTCTTGAACAATGGATGCACCAGCATTATGATAATAATGACCATTAATGGTTATTGTTGAAATATTTGGAAGATGAGACTTGGTTGTTTTAAGAACTTCGGCACATTCATCAAAATCTGCATTTTTAGATTTATAGAAATTGCCGTGTAGCAGGCAAAAGCTTATTGGGTCAAAATTAATTGAGCCTTTTAATTTTTTAATTTCAACATTTTGATTTTGTAATTCTTGGATTAATAAATCCAAAAAAGAGGGATAGGATGTTGCTCCAAAAAAATGAATACTTGTAGTGTTAATATCAATACCTTTCAATATTTGTCTAATATCATCAGGTGTTTCAATATAATGGGCGTTAAAACCGATAGCATTTGCACCTCTTTTAATTGCTTCTAATGCAATTTTATTTGCTTCAATCACACTTTTAATGTCCACTTCTTGTCTTATTTCCCAATCGTTTCCATTAGTCTTTGTTCCTCTAACAAAAGGAAAATGTTGGGGTAATGATTTTAAATGTTCAAGATTGGTGAGATTTTCTTGTCTGTAATAAGGTTTTATCTTTAATCCATCAATGGTTTTCCAGATAAGTTTTTTTTCATAATCGCCACCTTTAAGGTCTTGCATTATTTTTTCTTCCCATTGTGGTGTTGAAATGTCTGGAAATTCGGAAAATAATTGATCTTCGTTATTGTTTTTACTCATAATCAATAAATTTAGAGAGTTGCTTTTATTAATTTTTAGTTTAAATAGCCCACAAAAATACAATAAAATATTTATACTATAAATCTTTTACCTCGTATTTTTCGTTATAAAAACAACTGAAATACGCTGTTATAAAGGGAATTAATTTGAAAATTTTACTTCCAACGAAAAGTTGAAATATCAAAACCAGCCAAATCGAGCACTCTATCAATAACCGTATCAATTAACTCATCAATTGTTGAGGGTTTAGAATAAAAGGAAGGGCTTGCAGGACAAATTATACCTCCAGCAAGCGTTATTTTTTTTAAGTTTTCTATATGTATTAAGTTAAAAGGCATCTCGCGGGTAACTAGAATTAGTTTTTTTTTTTCTTTAAGCATCACATCAGCGGCTCTAGTGAGCAAATCGTTTGAAATGCCATTAGAAATTCTGCCTAAAGTTCCCATTGTGCAAGGACAAATAATCATAGCATCATATTTTGCCGACCCAGAGGCAAAAGGAGCAAAAAAATCATCGGGAGCATATATTTTATAAGGAAATTGATGATAATACTTGTTTCCCAACTCATATTCCCAAACTTTTTTGGCATTCTCAGAAAAGATAATTCCACAATCATCAACCTGATTATCTATTGTTTGCAGCTTATTTATTAGTGATTTTGCATAAATTGCCCCACTAGCACCAGTTACACCAACTATAATTTTTTTTTTATTTTCATTCATTGTTAAACTGATAATAAAAAGTAAATACCAATAAATTGTTAAACTGTCCACGTTTAAACTTGTAAATACTACCAACAGCTTGCTTGCGAATTGGTATTATTGAGTATGAATGACTTAGATTAAACAAAAGTTTTTTTGTTAATTTATAGGTTATTCCAAAGTTATAAGACAGTTCATAACTATAAAAATAGCGATTCCCTTCCTCATATAAGCGATAGCCATCACTTTCTTCTTTATAGTTAATTAAATAGCCCATGCTTACTCCAAGATTAATAATAAATTTTTTCTTGTAATGGTAGTTTAAGGATAAGGGCACTTCAGCATAATTAAAATGCAAGCGATAATCTCTATCATTAAAATCAATACTATCTGGAGCGTGATGGCTGCCCTTTTGAATAAATTTCATTTCTAATTGCCAACTAAAATTATCATTAATTTTACGGTTAACAAAAGCTCCAGCCAAAAAACCCGCTTTATGGTAACCCCCATAAGTGTCGCCATCAACTTGACTGGCAGTCATTCCTGCCATTATACCTCCATTAAACTTTTGTGCTGATAAGGAATAGGAAAGGAAAAGAGTGAAAAATATACCAAAAATACAATGTTTCATAAGTTTACATTTTACCAATAAGGCTGTAAATTTACAAAATAAATATTAAGTTTTTATTGAAATGAAATTTAGTAGAGAAGGTATTTTTTTGCAACCTTTTCCCACTTAGCATCATATTTGCTATCCACAAAATAGATGAGCAAATCGGCATCATACTTGCTATCTACAAAATAAATAAGTTTATCAGCATCGTATTTGCTTTCGGTGAAGAACCACAAGCCTTCATTTTGTGTAACATCGTACTGACTGCTTACTTTATAAACAAGCAAATCGGCATCATACTTGCTATCCACTACAAATACTTTAATTTTTGCATCGTATTTGCTATCGCATGAAAACACTTTTTGTGAAAAAGCTAAATTATAATGAAGAATACCTCCCCACCATACAAGCAAAACAGCGAATTTGAGAATAATGGATTTCATAATATTTTGTATTTAATGAATAACTATTTTAAATAAAAACCCTGTCTATATTAAGTATTCAGTATTATTGAATCTCTAATTAAAAATATATTTATGGTTATATATAATGCTTTTAGCAATATCTTTCATCATAGCATTTGCTTGAAATATCATATCTATATCATTAGGAAAAGGTATAGGCTGTGAATTCTTTACTTTTTGGAGAGTTTCTGGTTTCAGTGCATCGAAATCGCCATTTGCTTGAGTAAACACATTGACAAAAGGAGTTTGAACGGTAATAGGTTCTGTTTTAATTAATTGTTTAGTTACATTGTTATAAAAATCAATATATCCAGAAATAATTGATTCTTTATTTAGAACTGTTTCGGACACTTTGCAAGAAATGGTTTTAGTTTTAGCAACTTTAAGATCATTGCCTAAGCTGTCTTTCATTACATTTCCCCTGCTATCATAAACATATTGCCAGCCATCAGCTACCTCTTTGGTTTCAAACCAATTGTTTGTATTCACTTGTTCGGGAGATACGCTAATAAGCTTGATGTTTAAATAAATATTGTAGTCGTAATCTAAGCCTGTATTTTGCTTGGCATCAAAGTTAATCCACTTGCTATTCATATCAGTTAGGCTTATTTTCAATAACTCTTCTTCAAAGTTTGGGTGGAAAGGAATGCCGGTTTGGTTTTGAATTTTGAACAGCACATTGGTGGTGCCTAAAAAAAGCGCGATTTGAATTTGGTTATCTACATCTTTAAAGTCATTGTAATAACCTTTAACTCTAAGAAGGTCATCATAAGCTTGACGTGCACTGTTTTTATCTTTCTTTTTCAGCAAATCCATTGCATGTGCATAGAAAAAAGTCGCTGCTTTCAATTTGGCGGCGATAATTTCTTCATCATAATTGATATACTTATAGTTAATGGCTGATAAAATATTGCCTGGCAACACTTTTACTTTATCTTCTCTGTATTTAAGAGAGCGATAAAAGTTAAAGATTTCGTCCCAAATATCAGGTTGACCAGTTTTTCTGAGATATTCGATTTGGTCATTGTCTTTTTGATTGGCAATGGCATAAGCGTCTTTTAATACATTAATTTCTTTTGCCGAAGAAGGTTTCTTTTTTAATTTCTTCACCGATTTTTCAACCGCCTTATCGTACATTCCTTTGTTTAAGTAATGAGTAGAGCTGCATCCCATCATTATACTTGCTACTATTAATATAACCGCTATTTTTTTCATTATGAAAAGCATTTTATTGTATGATTAAACGACTGTTTTTTATTTTTTCTATTAATTCATTAAACAAAGATTGAGCCAAAATTAGTGAATAATTTCAAATAAAATAGTCGAACCAAAAATTACTTATTCAAATTT
>MNXO01000099.1 GCA_001872995.1 Bacteroidetes bacterium CG2_30_32_10
TACTGCGATTGGCAGATAGTTTGCAATACGAAGAGCCAATAATATTGCCCGGTGAAGGAGAATTGTTGCTAAGCATGGGAGGAGTCGATAAATATAAACATAATATTGATTTGCCTTATAATAATAGCAATATTACTAAAGAAAACAAAATGTTTACTGCCTCACTATTTAATGTATATCCCAATCCGGTGAGCAATGACTTGTTTATAGAATATAATATAGCAGATAATGCAAGCAATGTTGTTGTTGATATTACAAAAATTACAGCGGAAAATTATGCCACTTCCTCAACCATTTCGGCACTAATATTTATCAGAAGTTTCTTATCAATGGTATAATTCATTGATTCGAGTGCCTTGGCATATTCATTAATTTGATTTTTATGGCTTTCGTTGATTTTCCCTGTTTTGTAATCTATAATTACCAAAGCGTTTTCATTAAAAATAATTCGGTCGGGTCGAAGTATTTTGCCATTTTCACACACTAGTTCTGCCTCGTTTTCTACTTTCAAATCCTTTGCAAAGTACGGTTTTATTAAATTATTTGATAGTAAGTTGTTTATTTTTTTGTTGATGATGTTTTTATAATGTTCAGGGAATAATTCATTGGTAAAGAAATCATTCACTGCTTTTTCAACATCCGTTGAGGTATTAACCTTTGCCAAAATCGAATGAAATATGTTTCCCCAGAGAATATTTTCTTCGTATTGCTCATTTAAGGAAGTATTATCGAATATTGATTTTATTAAAACTTTGCGTTTTATATTATCAGATAAAATGGTATCAACATAAGTGTTCGTATTTTGTGGGTTATCATCTTTTAAACTATGTTTTGTTGCTTTACCAATCAAATAACTATAAACAGATGGGTTATAAATTCCTCTTTTTTCAAGGTAATACGCCAGCATGCTTGAAATATTATTGATTTCCTTTGCTTCTTTTTCTTTTTGTTCTGAGAAAATATAGAGTCTTTCTGAAGCACGGGTAAAAACGACATAGAGCATATTGATTACATCGAGTTTCGACTTGGTCATTTCTTCGGTATAGATAAGTTGAAAATCTGTGCTTTTCAATTTTTCACTAATGTTGACAAGGGTGGTAGGTAAATTAGCGATATTTTCTTTTTCTAAATTAAGCCATACCTTGTCTTTTGATTTTCTAACCAATCCTTTTGCATAAGGGTAAATTACTACAGGAAATTCTAAGCCTTTTGCCTTGTGTATGGTCAATATTTGAACGGCATTGATTCCTTCTGGGGTGGTTATAGAAAGCTTTTCACATTTTTTATCCCACCATTCCAAAAAATCTGCAAGGTTGTTGTTCTTTTTGGTCGAATATTTAAAAACAAAATCTAAAAAGGCGATTAAATAAGGATCTTTGCGATTATTAAGTTTAAAAATCTGAATTAACTCTTCACATTGTTCATAAATCATCAGTTTGGTTAATTGATCGCGATGGAAGTCAATGGTGTTCTGTTTTAATAAGGAATAAAATGTTTTTAAAATAGATTGGTTTTCACTAATATTTGCTTGTTCTTCGGGCTTTGCAATTTTAGCATTGCATTTAAGATAATTATAAATAGCGTAAACAGAAATTAAATCATCCACATTGTTTATAAATTTTAAACAAGCAAGGATAAAAAGTACTTCGGGCGATGATTTTAAAAGCAATGATTCTGAGGAAATAACGTTAATGTCATTCTTAATAAGAAAGCGGGCAATATTGCTTGCATTTTTGTTTGACCTGCATAAGATGGCAATATCCTTGTATTGAAAATTATCTGTTAATAAAGTTTGTATAGTTGTTAATACTTTGTAATTTGTAATATCATTATAATTATCGAAGACATCATCAGCTGTTGGAAGAAAATCAATAGATATCAATCCTCCTTCTTTTTCTTTGCTTGATGTTTGTTCCTGATTATTATAAATAGACTTCACAGAATCGGGAAACACCTCTTGTATAATGTTGAAAAAAGATTTGTTAAACTTCACAATTTCAGTCTGAGAACGAAAGTTATTGCTAAGGTTTTCTTCTATATAATTTCTTTTTAAAGAGTTTTCGCGTTCTTCTATTAGTTTTGTTCGTTCAATACCATATATATTAGGTAATTTAACAAATTGCTCCACTTCTCCACCACGCCAGCGATAAATTGCCTGTTTACCATCTCCCACAATAAGATTAAATCCGCCTTCTGACAAAGAATTGTCAATTAATGGCAATATATTCTGCCATTGTAGCAAAGAGGTATCCTGAAATTCATCAATAAAATAATTTTTATACCTATCTCCAATCCGTTCATATATAAATGGAACGGGTTCATTAAGCACAATGTCGGCAATTTGCTTGTTGAAATCAGAAATAAAAACAAGGTTGTTCTGTTTTTTTAGTTCCTCTAAGGTGAGTTTAATCTCGTTTAATAAAGATAGGTTAAAAATCTGTTCGTTAATCAGAAGATTTAATACATACTTTTTATAATGCTGCTCTTTATAGGTGCTTATATTGATAAATGCTTGTTGCAATTGAGGTTTTATATTCAGTAATGCTGTTTTTTCGCTTTCTGTAGCTTTGTTACTCAGCCATTTGTCTTCTTCAACAGTAGTTTGAACATAACTATTAGGTTCAATTTTATCAAACTGTTTGTTAAATAGATTTTCGAAATATTTTCCAACGCCTTTGTCCGTATGATAAAATACTTGATGGGTTAAGTGATTTGTTTTTATAAATTGATGAGCTGTAGCGGCTTCTTCATGAATTTTATTTTCAAAAGTCTTGATGTTTTTAATTAAATTGTTTTTAATAACAAAAAAGTCTTTTATCGTATGGTTTTTCAGCTTTTCTAAATGGATAATGCTTTCCTCCTTGAAAAGAGCAGATGAAAATTTAAACAAATCGCTTTCAATATTCCATCCTTTCTCGTCATCGGTTTTTGTTTCGGTAAAATCAACAAGCATTTTGGTGAGGTCATTATCGTTTCCTACTTCATTTATTAACAAATCAATACATTGAGCCAACAAAGTGTCAGTATCCATTTCTACTTCAAAGTTGATGGGCAGAAATAAATCGTAAGCAAAGGTTCTTACAATTTTATGTGCAAAACTATCAATGGTCCCAATGGCAAAATCGGAATAATTGTGCAACAATAATCCCAATACTTTTTCAGCTCTTTGTTTTATTTCCTCCTCATTGAAACCAGTTTTTTCGATTAATACCGGCAAAAGATGTTTTAGCACCGTAGTATTAACCTTTGTGGAGGTAGGTTCGGCTAAGGCTCTGAGGTATTGAATAATTCTATTCTTCATCTCAGCCGCAGCTTTGTTGGTGAAGGTGATGGCTAATATCTCTTTATATTTATAAGGTTCTTTTATTACCAATAAAAGGTATTCTTTAACCAAAGTGTATGTTTTGCCCGACCCAGCTGATGATTTGTAAACCGTTAAACTCATTTTTTACGATTGGTTTCTTAATTAACAAACTTACGTAAAAATTTTCAATTTAAGCATACGCAATTTCTTTCTTGGCAGATTCAATTTCTTCAATCTATGCATCGATTTTCATGAACAATTTCTTAATTCCTTTACCTCATGCAACGATTGTTTAATTCAACATGATAATGGTTTGAAATATTTATTTTTGAAAAACAGGTTTTTGAAAATTACTAATACAATCTTTGTACTTTTGTAATCATATATAATAGAATCTAAAATGAAAAAAATAGCTATATTCCCTGGTTCTTTCGACCCAATTACCAAAGGGCACGAATCTATTGTTAAAAGAGCAATCCCTCTTTTCGATGAAATTGTAGTTGCTATTGGAGAAAACTCCGAAAAAAAAGGATTTTTTACTATCGAACAAAGGTTAACTTGGATTGAGCAAGTCTTTAAAGAATATCCAACTGTTAAAGTTAGAAAATACAAAGGTTTAACCGTAGAATATTGTAAAGACATCAAAGCCAAATATATTATACGTGGGCTTAGAACAGCCGCCGATTTTGAATTTGAAAGAAGCATAGGTCAAATGAATAAACTAATTTATAACGATATAGAAACAGTTTTTTTATTAACTACTCCCAAATTCTCAGCACTTAACTCTTCCATTGTTAGAGATATCATTAAACACGGAGGAAACGTTAAACAGTTTGTTCCTGATGCAATAAATATTATTACCAACAAACAATAATTTTTATAAAATTGACGTTACATAAGTAAAATACTTATTATCAAGTGCTATTTAAAAAACTTATTTCTTTTTTACATCAAATTGCAGGATTATTATTTGTCTTATTTCCAATAATGATATGTGCTCAAAATATTATTATTAAAGGGAATGCTCCTGGTGCCGAAGGCAAAACTATTACTCTTCTCACATATAACAATCAAATAACCTACATTGAAGAGAAAATTACCTCTGCACCTATCGATTCATCAGGCAATTTTATAATTAGTTTTAACATAGAAGATACCATTTCTGCTATTCTAAAAATTGATTATTACAAATCAGGCATATTTATTGAACCCAACAATACTTATATTCTTAAAATCGATTCTATCGATTATCATGCACTAAACGAAAAAACAAATCCTTATTACGAGCCAAAACAATTAAATTACTCCATATTAAACATTAATAATAAAGACTTAAATTTTATTATTCCCATATTTGATGGAATTTATAACGATTACATTCGCGAAAATTATTCTGCTATCTATCGCTTTCGTGATTTTTCAAAAATAGATACCTTCCGAGTTATGATAAACAGAGCTTTTTCTTATGTTAAAAGCGACTTTTTCAAGAATTATGTTAACTATAGCATCGCACTACTCGAAATTCCTTTTATTTCTAGTTCGAGAAGCATTATCGCTGAAAAATATTTAAAAAACCGACCTGTTCAATACGAAAACCTTCGATATATGAACTTTTTCAACGATTTCTTTGACAATTATCTCTTGTCATCTTATGCTATAAAAAAAGAAGATTTAATACAAACCATCAATTATACTCCAGATTATTACGCTCTCACCGATACACTTGGCAAAGATAGCCTCTTAAGAAACGAAGTACTACGCGAACTAGTGCTTTTAAAAGGATTATATCAACTTTCTAATGATAAAGAATTTAATAAAAACAATATTTCGACTATTTTACTTCAATTGTCAAAGCATACTAAGTTTGAAACCCATAGAAAAATAGCTGAAAACATAATGCAATTATTTAATAAGTTACAACCATCAACTATAGCTCCACCATTTAGCTTGAAAGATATTAATAAACAAATAGTTTCTCTTTCCGATTTCAAAGGAAAATACGTTTACCTAAATTTTTGGACAAGCTGGTGCACTACTTGTCAATCTGAATTTGGGATGATGAATAAACTAAAAGAGATTTATGGTTCCAAAATAGCTTTTGTCAGCATTTCTGCTGATAAAGAATTTTTAACGATGGTAAATTACCTTAAAACACAGAAATATAACTGGCAGTTTTTGCATTTTGATGATAATTATGATTTATTGGAAGCTTATGGCATCAATTCCTATCCTATCTTTGTATTAATAGATACTCAAGGCAAAATAATTAGCTATCCAGCGCTAAAGCCAAGTGAGAGCATCGCTAATTATTTTGAATATCTAATCAAAAAAGACAACCCAACTATTAAAAAGCCTTTGTTTCCAAAACCGTAATTAAAAATAAAATTTTATTGTTGATAACTTTAGTGGAAAAAGAATTCCGCCATTATTTTTATAATTATTTTTGAACTCAAATTTATTTTGTAAAGCAGCTTTCACAATTCTTATATAGTATTAAAAATGACAGATAAATATACTGACGAAAGTATTAGATCCTTAGATTGGAAAGAACATATTCGCTTGCGACCTGGTATGTATATTGGCAAATTAGGTGATGGTAGTTCTCAAGATGATGGTATTTATGTACTTATTAAAGAAGTGCTCGACAATTGCATTGATGAATTTGTGATGGGATATGGCAAAACCATAGAAATAAATATAAATCAAGAAAAAGTTACAATTAGAGACTATGGAAGAGGCATTCCTCTTGGCAAAGTTATAGATTGTGTTTCTAAAATGAATACTGGTGCTAAATATGATTCTAAAGTTTTTAAAAAATCAGTTGGTTTAAATGGGGTTGGAACAAAAGCGGTCAATGCTTTATCAAGTTATTTCAAAGTTCAATCAATCAGAGAAAGCAAAACCAAAGTAGTAGAGTTTAATTACGGTAAAATAATTACCGAACATCCCGAAATAACTTGCGATAATAAAAATGGAACTATTATTTCCTTTGTCCCAGATGAAGAAATTTTTGGAAAATATCAGTATATAGACGAATACATTGAAAAACTTTTATGGAATTATGTCTTTTTGAATACAGGTCTTACAATAGACTTTAATGGTCAAAAAATATTTGCCAAAAATGGCTTATACGACTTATTAACAAGAAATATTAATGAACAAATAATCTATCCAATAATACATATAAAAGAACTAGATTTTGAATTCGCTTTTACACATTGCATAAATCAATATAGTGAAGAGTATTTTTCTTTTGTTAATGGTCAATATACAGTTCAAGGAGGAACACACCTTGCCGCATTTAAAGAAAGTATTATTAAAACAATTAGAGAATTCTATAAAAAAGACTATGAAGCAAGCGATATACGTTCTTCAATTATTGCTGCCCTAAGTATTAAAGTGCAAGAACCCGTATTTGAATCTCAAACAAAAACAAAATTAGGTTCTCTTCACGTTGAGCCAAATGGTATTTCAATAAAAAATTATATACACGATATAGTTAAAAGGCGACTTGATGATTTTTTACATATAAACCCCGAAGTAGCAGAATCTTTGTTGCATAAAATATTGCAATCAGAGAAAGAGCGAAAGGAAATGGCTGACATAAAAAAATTATCTAAAGATAGTTCAAAGAAAGTTAGCCTTCACAATAAAAAATTACGCGATTGCCGGGTGCATTATAATTCAAACCACGAGCAACGCTTAGACTCTACTCTTTTTATCACAGAAGGTGATTCTGCAAGTGGCTCTATAACCAAATCAAGAGATGTAAACACCCAGGCGGTATTTAGTCTTAAAGGGAAACCTCTTAATTGTTTTGGATTAAGTAAGAAAATTGTTTACGAAAATGAAGAATTCAATTTATTACAATCGGCATTAAACATAGAAGACAATATAGAAAACCTTCGTTACAACAACATTGTTATAGCTACAGATGCTGATGTAGATGGTATGCATATACGCTTACTCCTAATTACTTTTTTTCTTCAATTCTTTCCCGATTTATTGAAAAACGGACATTTATACATTTTACAAACACCTTTGTTCAGAATAAGAAACAAAAAGAAAACAATATACTCCTATTCTGAAGAAGAGAAGAAGAGTGCCCTTAATGAACTTGGTAATAATATTGAAATAACTCGTTTTAAAGGACTTGGTGAAATCTCTCCTGATGAATTTCGACACTTTATAGGAAAAACTATTCGATTAGAACCAGTGCTTGTTCATAAAGACAGCCGCATAAGCGAACTTCTCACTTTTTATATGGGCAAAAATACTACTGAAAGACAGAATTTTATTGTGGAAAATTTAAGGATAGAAAAAGAAATAGTAGTAGCTATTTAGTGTTTTTCAATATTAAAATAATTCTACAGAAATATTTTGAATAAAGGCAGTAAAAGTAAATTCATTTTCTATTTTAGCCTCACTGATAGTAATTAAAACAGGTATTTCTTCCCCAGCTTTGTTTTTTATCTTTATCTCGGTACGTTTACCAATCATTTTAGCAATATTGGTTTTTAAATAATTACTAACATAGCCTGCATGTTTATCCGCATGCTCAAATGGAATAAGCATTTCAAGATTTTTACCAATTACTTCTTCTTTGGTATAACCAAACAATGTTTCGGCTGCTTTATTAAAGAAATCTATTATTCCTTTTTCTGAAATAGCAATAATTGCATCTAAGGCGCCTTCTAATATTTTTTCATTGCGTATTTTTACTTTTTCAATTTCGCTTTCCATCAATTTTTGGGAAGTAATATCGTTGGCAATAAAAATAATTTTTGAAATAATCCCGTACATATCTTTCACTCCCGAAAAGGAACCTTGTAGCCACTTCACATCGCTTGTTTTGGTATGTATTTGCAATTGACCATCATAAGGAGTGCCTTTAGCAATTTTTTCCCAAGTCTTTCTAAAAACACTAACTTCTTTATTAAAAATAAAATGATAAATTTTCCTGTTTTTTATATCGTTCAAGTTGTAACCATATAAATCTAAAAACTTGTCATTACAATTAATAATAGTGCCATCAATATAAAATTCAGCCTTAATATTAGAGTGGTCTAATGCATTTAATTGGCTTTCGTGGTCGAGGCTTAGTTTCTTTTGCTCTGTAGTATCAATACCAAGAAACAATATTTTATCAACACCGCTATTTCTATTTCTTACACAGGTGTATGTTGCCATAGACCAAAAATCTTTGCCTTGCTTGGTAATATGCTTCATGTCGCCTTCAAAATGCTTTCCTCCACGTGCAAGAGTATGCCAAATTTCATTAAACCATTCCTGATCTTTAGGATGTATAAACATAGATATGTGCTGACCTTCTATTTCGTTGTTAGAAGAATAACCAAGCTTATTTAAAAACCTTGTATTGGCATAAAGTAATATTCCTTCGGTAGAATATTCGGCTCTTATCAATGTATGATTAACAGAATTTGTAAAATTCGATAGTAATTCTTCTTGTTTTGCAGCTTCTTCTTTAGCGGCATGAAGTTCTTCTAAGTTTTGACGCATTTCAATTTCTTGTTCTGCCATTTTCTCAGCCTGATCTTGTGATTCTTTTAATAGACTAGCTGTTTTTATATTTATTTTAACACTAGAGATTGTTGATGCAACACTTTCAGCAAGCTTTTCTATAAACTCAATTTCAAATTTTTCAAAAATTTTAAAAGAGGCTAATTCTATAACTCCTTGAATTTGATCGTTTATTAGTAATGGAACTATTAATACACATCGTGGATTTGTTCCTCCCATCCCAGAGCTTACGTTAAGATATTTATCGGGGATATCGGTAAGAATAATAGTTTCCATATCTAATGCACATGTTCCCACTAATCCTTCACCCCAATTAATACGTTTCTCTAAAAATTTACGTCTATCATAAGCAAAACAGGCAATCAATTCAAAATGCTTATCTTGAATGTTGTTATCATTCAAAATAAAGAAGCCTCCAACGTTTGCACCAGTGTATTCAATTATATTAAAGAGGATATTATACGATAACTGCTCAATGTTATCATTGTTTTGCCTAAGAATTTCAGCAAACTTTGCTAATCCTTCGGTTGCCCAATTTCTTTGTGCATCTTCTTTTCTTCGCCTTGTTTCTTCTTCTTTATTTCTTTTTAAACTATCTCTTAGGTCTATCAGTGATTTTCCAACTTCATCTTTATCTCCTTGAAGTTTATACTCAGCATCAATAATACCTTCTCCAAGTTTCTCGGTAAATTCAAATACTTTTTCTGATTTTTCTATTTCAACTTCTATTGTTTTAGTAACGTGTTTGATCTTAATAGCAAAGGTTGTCCCAACCCAAAAGGCAATTAAACCCAACAATAAAGGAAGAAAATCTATAATCCATAAGGTTGGATTAGCCTTATGGGCTTCTGCTATATTTTCAAATGTAATGGTTAAATCTTTACTTTGAATATCAATGATTAGAACTATTATTGCAATTAGAAGCCCCAATAGAACTCCTCCAATAGTAAATTTTAAAACTAATCCTTTTGAATCTATTTTAAACATATCAGAATGGGTTATGTAAATTTTATTTCAAATGTAAGTGATAATAATTGAATATGAAAGA
>MNXO01000033.1 GCA_001872995.1 Bacteroidetes bacterium CG2_30_32_10
TTACTCTTTTAAAAACAATTAATTATAATTAATTTTGTTTAATTTTAAGTGATTCTTATTAATTCTATTTATTATGAAAGCAACTTATATACTTCCTTATCGTTTTAAAGCATTAGCAGGCTTTATAGCATTTTTTTTATCAATTAATAGTTATAATGTCATAGGACAAGTTAGTATGACTAATGGAGATTCTACTACTCAGAATTTTAGCACTTTGAGTGATGCCGGTGGAACATGGACTGACAATTCAACAATTACAAACTGGTATTGGCAAAATTCTTATGAGGGTACAAGCTATACTGGAGATGACGGGTCTATGCAGCCTATATTGGCTACAAGATTTGCATATCATGCCTTAGAAAGTCCCGATATGGCTATGGGCGGAATTGCTACTAATAGCGATAATATTGCTATGGGATTACAGTTGAAAAATAATTCTGGAGCTGTAATTGAAGATATTAAAGTTACATATACAGGCGAACAATGGCATTTTGGAGGGAATGCAATTTCTTCTAAAATAACTTTTTGGTATAAAATATCATCCACTCTAATAACAGACCTAATGCCAGGTGATAACACGGGATGGACAGCTGTAAATGCCTTAGATTTTACTGGTCCTGTTTTTTATTCTGGAGATCCTATGGCATTAGATGGAAATGCAAGTGCGAATAGAAAAACCTTTGTTAATATTAGCATACCTAATCTTAACATACCTACTGGTTATTATATTATGCTTAGATGGTCTTATCCTGAGCAGAATACTTTGCACGGATTAGCTATTGACGATGTTAAGGTAGATTGGGTGGGAAATTCTGTAATTTCGGCTGGGAAATGGTATAGGGAAACTAATTGGAATTGGGGATTTCCAAATGCAAATACGAATGCAATTATTAATGGTTCTATTATTGCCGATGTAAATGGCACATGTTATAATCTCATAATTAACAGTGCAAAAACACTTACTATCAATTCTGGGGTAACAACTACTGTTAATGGAAAATGTTTAATTAAATCCTCCTCTGCTGGAGTTGGTTCTTTATTAAACAATGGTACTTTAAGTATTGCTGGGACTTCAAATGTTGAAATGTATATTCCTGCAACTACTACGCATAATGGAATTTATTTCACTCCTCCCTTAAGTAGTGTTAATGCTTCTAGTGTTAGTGATTTAGTCTATCGATACAATGCTTCTACTTGTACCTGGACAATTGTTTATAATCAATTATTACCAGGCACAGGATATACTGTTAGGTCTGATAACGAAATAATTAAAACATTAAGTAGTGGTACTTTTCGAAATACTGATTTAAATGTTGTAGGTTTAGTTAGACAATCTAGTCCTCAAAACTATGGTTGGAATTTAGTTGGTAACCCTTTTGTTTGCGGTTTAGATTGGGAAGTTTTAAACAATACGCCTTCAAATTTTACTAACTTAACCAATGGTTTTTATATAAGAGCAAGTGATGGTTCTTTAAAATCTTATGTTAATGGTGTTGGCAACCCAGCAGGTACCTCAAGTGTTATTCCACCTTTTCAAGCTTTTTATGCTCAAGTTATAATAGGACAAACAACAGGTAGTATTAAAATGCCAATAACCGCCAGAACGAACAACACACAGAATTTTTATAAAAATGAAATTCCAATTGTAAGATTGCAAATTAATTCTATGGAAGGATATACAGACGAAACTGTTATTCGAATTGATGATAATGCAACTGATAAATTTGATAACCTATTTGATGGTAATAAAATGTTTGCTGATAATGATAATGACCCACAAATATTTTCATTATCATCTGATAACGAAGAGCTTTGTATTAATGCCATTGCAGTTCAAACTATTACTACCATTCCTATTGGCTTCAAATCTATTATTGATGGAGAATACACAATCAAAGCCTTCGATTTTGCCAATGTTGATAAAAACATTTCATTATATTTAAAAGATAATCAAACAAATATAATGCAGAATCTTAGAGAACAGCCAGTTTATACATTTAATACATCTTCTACTTTTGATACCGATAGGTTTGTATTAATTTTAAGTAAGCAAGCTACTGGAATATGTAAAGACTACGCATCTTCTAAAGTATTAATTAATTCAGTAAACAAAAGTGTTATAATTGACTTACAAGGAGAAACCAATGGTAGAGTTGAGATTTATTCAGTATTAGGCGAGCAAATAATTAATAAACAACTTATTGGTTCATCTTTACAGAAAATTGACCTATCAGTTAGTGCTGGTGTATATATAGTTAAGGTTTATACAAGTAGCTCCACCATTGCAAAAAAGGTAATTATTAAATAGTTTATGTTATTAGCGGATTCTATAATTGACAAGAAAAAAAATATCATTGTTAAAAAAATTAATGATGAATATATATTAGTTCCTTTGATTGGTAATGTGGCTAATATGAAATCGTTATTTACTTTAAATGAAACTGCTGCATTTATCTGGGAAAATATTGATGGAACTAAGAATGCAAATCAGCTCGCTGAAGCTATTGTTGAAGAATTTGAGGTTAAGATGGCAGAGGCAATAAATGATACAAATAATTTTTTAAACAAAATTAATGGATTGTTAATTATTAAATAATGTTATATCTTTGTATTAATTATTTAAAAATTTGAAACTTGAAAAAAAGAAGGAAATATATAAAGCCGATTTTCAACGAAATAAAAATAGATAATGAAATTTCATTGATTATGATGACTGGCGAATCAGACCCTCCTAGAGGTACTTGGGATAATGGAAGCGGCAATAATGGCTCAAAAGGAGATTCTAAAAATAAAAGAGAAAGTCCGTTTAAACACTAATTTTTTTATTTTTACGTTATTGTAACGAAATATTCATACATCTAAGTAGAAAGAAAACTTAGATGTTTTTTTTTACCTAATAATGACGACACAAAAACAATTTCAACTTAAAATAGCAAATAATATTATTTCTGTTTCATCCATAGATGATAAGATATTTCTTATTATTCCTCCTTCAATATTCCATTTTGTTATTAATAATAATGAAAAGCCAAGTGTTTTTATTAACGTTATTTCGCATATTCCTGAAAAATTTAATAACAATAAAGTTTTGTTCCTTGCAGATAAAGAAAAAAATAAAGATTACGACAATTTTTCTCCCTATAACTGGTGTATTTGTGCAATCGACGATACAAGATTTATTAAAATATTTACAGAAGGAAATATAAATAATCCCGAAATTATTGCAAGTTTTGACGAAAATGCGATGCATTGGATTGTTTATGTTGAAAAATATAATCAAATAGATGAAGTAATTAAGATAGACCCTTTTATATATCCATTAGGACCATTAATGATGTATTATATAACAACTTATAATGATGGTTTAATGATTCATGCCGCTGGAATAATAGATAATGATAAGGGTTACATATTTAGTGGAATGTCAGGAGTTGGTAAAACTACTATTACAAAAATTTGGAACAATGAAAAGGCATTTATAATTAATGATGATAGATTAATAATTAGTAAAAACATTGATAAATATTATATATATAATACTCCAATGAATTATATTGATGATTCTAAAGTAGGTACACTTAAAAATATTTTCTTATTAAAGCAATCATCAAAGAATTATGCTAAAAAACTAAATGGTTCTCAATCTGTTGCCCAATTAATGTCGCATTGCATTCAGCATAATTATGATGGTAGTATAGTGAGCGGATTGTTAACTCTTTGTTCTGATATTTGTCATAGAATTTCTGTATATGAATTAGGCTTTGTGCCTGATAAAAGTATTGTTCAATTTATTAGAAATAATGAATTTGATTGAAAATAGTAAATCTAACTACACCAATATTCTTCATTTAGGCGAAGAATTGTTAAATGAAGGATTTGAATTACAAATAACCCTTGGTGGTTATAGCATGTCTCCTTATTTGAGAAATGGAGAAACTGTTATAATTAAAAAAGAATCGTTTAATTCGCTTAAAATAGGTGATATTATTGTGTTTCGGTCTATTAATAAAATGATAGCTCATCGAATAATTGCAATTAGAAATATTAATCAGCATAAAACATTGATAACTAAAGGAGATTCGCTTATTTATTTTGATAAAACTATCACAGAAGAGCGATACATAGGGAAAATTAAAGAATTCTATAGAAAAAACAAATCAATTAAAATAGACACTCCTTGGTGTTCTGTCTTTAATAAATTGATGTCATTTATTTCAGTAATTTCAATTCCTTTTTTAATAATTTTGATACCAATAACATTAAGTTCCCATTTTATTAAAACACATTTATTATTCTTTACAAAATAAGGCAGTTTTATGCTAAAGCAGAATTTTAAATATATTCAAAGTGCATTTAAGCTCGTTTGGAATAGTGCATCGAAATGGACTATTGTTTATGCGATTTTAACATTACTGCAAAGTATATTACCAATAGTTTTCATTTATTTGATGAAAATAATCATTGATAATGTAACATTGGCAATTGCTGCTATTGATAAACAAGAAGCTATAAATAAACTTATTTTTATCATTATTTTAACTGGGATGGTTTATTTCATTAACGCAATTGTGAATTCTTATAGTACATTGGTTAGGGAATACCAAAATAAGCAAGTGAATGCTTATATGAATAAACTAATACATAATAAATCAGTTGAATTGGACCTTTCCTATTTTGAGAATCCTAAATACCAAGATATTTTTCACAGAGCTTCACAAGAAGCAACTTATAGACCTATTAAAATTGTGAATGGTTTGTTTCAACTTCTGCAAAACTCTATTTCTATTATATTGTTAACAATATTATTGCTCACTTTGCATTGGGCTGTTGCTTTTGTGCTTATTTTAGCTTCATTACCTGAATATTTTGTGAGAATTAAATATGCAAAAAAGAACTTCGTATTGCAACAGGAACAAACTCAAGATGAAAGAAGGCTTTTTTATTATCATCGTATATTAACAGGAGAGCCTTTTGCTAAAGAAATCCGTATATATGCACTTGGGCAATTGTTTATTGAAAAATTCCAATTGTTAAATGACTATTTACGCAATAAAAAAATTAATATCTCCAAAAATAAAGCTATTGCAGAAATTATTGCTCAAATTATTATTGTTATTTCTGTATTTTCTACTTTTGGTTTCATTGCTTTACAAACTATAGAAGGAGTTTTAACCATAGGAGCAATGGTAATGTATTTTATGGCTTTTCAGAAGGGAATGAGTTATTTGAAAGATATGCTAAACAGCATTTCTAATCTCTATGAAGATAATCTTTTTATTACAAATTTGAATGAATATTTAATGCTTCAATCTCAAACAAAGCCTACTATTGATGTAATTAATTTTCCTAAGCCTCTGAAGAAGGGAATTATGCTAGAAAATGTTTGCTTCAAATATCCTAATACCAATAGAAATGTTCTAAATAGAGTTAATTTATTTATACCTAAAGGTAAAACAGTTGCTATAGTCGGTGAAAATGGCGCAGGCAAGACTACTATTGTAAAATTAATATGCGGACTTTATCAACCTACTAGTGGACAAGTATTGTTTGATGATATATCAACTAATAATATTGATAAAGAAACATTTAGTGCAAATATGAGTGTTGTATTTCAGGATTATGTATTATTTAATATGACTGCAAAAGAAAATATATGGTTTGGCGATATTAAAAGTCCAATGGATGATTATAAAATTAAAATAGCAGCACAAAACTCAAATATTGATTCTATAATAGCCAATTTGCCAAATGGTTATAATACTACTCTTGGCAAGCTATTTGATAATAGCGAAGAACTTAGTATTGGAGAATGGCAAAAGATTGTACTCGCAAAAGCATTTTATCGAAATAGTCAAATTATTATTTTAGATGAACCCACAAGTTCGCTAGATGCAAAGACAGAAAATGAACTCTTTCATAATTTCAAAAAAATAGTTAAAGATAAAACCGCATTAATTATTAGCCATCGCTTTTCAACTGTTAAAATGGCTGATTTTATTATAGTTTTAGATAAAGACGCTATTGTTGAGCAAGGTACTCACGAAGAATTAATTAATAAAAGTGGTATTTATGCCCGTTTTTTTGAAATGCAATCAGAAAAATATTAATTGAATTATATAAGCAAAGATCTATCATTTGTTTGATAATAAGTATTATTGTAAGTAATCATTTGCTTTGTATTTTTATCTATTTTTGTTTAGCAAAAAACATGTAAATTTGTTTTATTAAATAACTTTTAAAATAGTTAATTGTTTAAAAGACTTAAAATAAGCCCTATTTCAGACATCGAATTAATTGCTCAATATAAACAAACGGGCAATAATACGTATGTTGGTGAATTATTTAAGCGATACTCCCACTTAATCTTCGGAGTATGCATGAAGTATCTCAAAGATAGCGATAATAGTAAAGACGCTGTTATGCAAATATTCGAGAAACTATTGACAGATTTACAAAAACATAATATTACAAATTTTAAAAGCTGGTTATATTCGGTTGCAAAGAACCATTGTCTTATGTATTTAAGAAATAATAAAGTTCAAATCTCTTATCAGGATGCAATAAAAAACAACAATGTAGTTATGGAAATGGAAAACAGTTTGCATCTTACTGATGAAAACAACAAAGAAATTGATTTAAATAATTTGGAAAAGGCAATTGAGGAACTAAATTCAAATCAAAAACAATGTATTGAACTTTTTTATTTAAAAGAAAAATGCTATTTAGAAGTGTCTGAAATTACAGGTTATTCAATGAATGAAGTTAAAAGTCATATCCAAAATGGAAAACGAAATTTGAAAATTATTTTATCACAACAAAATGAAAAACAATGATATAAATAACATATTTTCTGATTCGGATTGTTTGCCTGAAAAAAAACTTTTCGATTATCAAAATAATAAGCTAAGCAGTAAAGAAAAATATTTAGTTGAAAAACACATTGCTAATTGCGAGTTTTGTTCTGATGCACTTGAGGGATTGGCTTTAATTAGAGATAGTCACCATGCTAAAAAATCAATAAATGATATCAATACAGCAATTGATAAATACACCTTTAAAAAAAAGACAAAAACTATAACTTTAAATTTTTCAACAAAACTTGCTATTGCTGCAACGATAGCTATTTTAATAGGCATCTCTTTTTTGTTTACTCATTATCTAAGAAATATCAATAATAAAATAATTGCTGACAACAATATAACCAGAAACATTGTAGATAAAAGTGTAGTTAAACCAATTATCACTAACGAAGATTCGGAAGCTACAATAGAACAAACTCCTATTAATAATGGGTTTTTTAATAAAAAATCTAAACAAAATAGCACATTTGGCGGAATAATAGAAAAAGAAAACGTGAATAAATATTCAATGCCTGTATTATTAGACCAACCTAAAGAAAAGGAAATAATTATAGACAATAGAATTGATGAGATAGTAACCACAAAAACATTAGAAGTATTATCCAAAAATAATCTAGAACAAAACGAAGAAGAAGATTTAAAAGCTGTCAATGACAATATATTAATTGAAGAATTGCAAACAATACCCAAGAATGATGCGGATAAACCAATTAGTGAGGTTAATGTAAAAGATGATGAAAGTAAAGATATTTCAGGATACAAGAAACAAGTAAAGCAGAAAAATAAAATTACAACAATTGGAGACATTGTTAATCGTAAAGAAGTAAATATGCCTAGTACTTCATCCAGTCAAGGTAATTCTATTATTGCTAATGAAACCTATAATCAGGCTCTCGAAAAATTCAACAACAAAGAATACAATGTTTCAAAACAGTTGTTTAAGCAAATTCTTATCAATGATAATTCTAATTATTCAGCTCTTTATTATAAATCGCTTTGCTGTTTCTATCTTGAAGAGAATGAAAATGCTATTACAGGCTTCAATCAAATATTAAAGATAAGCAAAGGCGAATACTACGATTCTGCAAAATGGTATAAAGCCTTGGCATTGTTAAAAAAGGGAAATAAAAAAGAAGCAAAAAAAATCTTAGAAGAAATTATCAAAAGCAATAGTTCATTCAAGAATAATGCAGAATTAAAATTAAAAGAGATTTAAAATTTTTCCTAAATTTGCTTGTTAAAAAAAACTAAAAATGAAAGAAGATATAGAAAAAATAAGATGCTTAATTATAGGTTCTGGTCCTGCTGGTTACACTGCTGCTATATATGCATCAAGAGCTGATTTAAAACCTGTTATATATCAGGGATTACAACCAGGAGGTCAATTGACTATTACAACAGAAGTAGATAATTTTCCAGGATATCCAGATGGAATTCACGGTGTTGCTATGATGGAAGATTTAAAAAAACAGGCAGAACGTTTTGGAAGCGATATTCGCTGGGGAATAGTATCAAAAGTTGATTTTTCTTCAAGACCTTTCAAGATAATTATTGATGAAACGACTACAGTTTATGCAGAAACCGTAATTATTGCAACCGGTGCATCTGCAAAATGGCTTGGCTTAGAATCTGAAAAAAAATTCAATGGCTTTGGAGTTTCAGCCTGTGCATTATGCGATGGGTTTTTTTATAAAGGACAAGACATTGCAATAGTCGGTGGTGGAGATACTGCTGCAGAAGAAGCAACATATCTTGCTAAGCTTTGTAAAAAGGTTTATATGATAGTTAGAAGAGACGAATTAAGGGCTTCAAAAGCCATGCAGCACAAAGTGCTTAACACAAAAAATATTGAAATGCTTTGGAATCATACGACTAAAGAAATTATTGGAGATAAATCGGTTAATGGCGCTATCGTTAAGAATGTTAAAACAGGAATTGAAACGAAAATAGATATTACAGGATTTTTTGTTGCTATTGGACACAAACCAAGCTCAGAAGTTTTTGTTGGACAAATTGAGATGAACGAAAACGGTTATATTCTTACCAAACCAAATTCTACTCAAACTAATATTGAAGGTGTTTTTGCTGCAGGCGATGTGCAAGACCATTTATATAGACAAGCTGTTACTGCCGCAGGAAGTGGCTGTATGGCAGCTATAGAAGCAGAAAGGTTTTTGTCAACTATTTAAAATAGAAATGCTCCTTTTAACTACAAACAAATTGATATTGCTAAACATATAAAAAAAATTAGCAACAAATTTGTAATTCAAAATAAAACTGTATATTTGCACCTCTTAAAAAAAGTGTAAAAAGTTAAAATACAAAATAAAACAATGAAAGAAGATTTAATAAAATACGTTGAAGATAATGTAGTTGTTAAAAAAGAGATGCCTAAATTTAAGGCTGGAGATACTGTAACAGTTCATTATAAAATTATTGAAGGAAGCAAAGAACGTATTCAGCAATTTCAAGGCGTTGTAATACAACTATCTGGTAGTGGTGTTACTCAAACTTTTACTGTTAGAAAAATATCTGGCAATATTGGCGTTGAAAGGATTATACCTTTAGCATCTCCTTATATTGAAAAGATTGATGTAAACAAAAAGGGCGTTGTTAGAAGAGCTAGGATATTCTACATCAGAGAGCTTAGAGGTAAAAAAGCAAGAATTAAAGAAAAAAGAGTATAATTTCTTTACATATTTTAAAAAAGCAGAATTATTATTCTGTTTTTTTTTGTTATTATTGTTTTTATTTAGCTGAATTCAAGTCACAAATGCAACTTTTTGGTTAAGCAAATTTAGGTTAAAAAATTCATTAGGTGTTAAAAAATTTAATTTTTTTCTTGGACGATTATTTAAAATTTCTTGAACTCTTTGCACCTCATCGATAGAGATATTTTCAAATGAAGAACCTTTAGGGAAATATTGTCTTATTAAACCATTTGTATTTTCATTAGCACCCCGTTCCCACGAATGATATGGTCTTGCAAAATAGAAATCA
>MNXO01000071.1:0-6544 GCA_001872995.1 Bacteroidetes bacterium CG2_30_32_10
GTGATTTATTTCACTTCGTTTGTAAATCACAATTTTTAGTCTGTCGGCATTAATCCCGACAAGTCGGGATATTTAATATTTCTTGTTGGCGGTTTAGTATTAGTTCGCGTTTAGCAATTTTTGTTACTATTTTTGTTAATTTTGCCAAAACTTGCATTTTTAATGAGAATAAGAATCCTACTTGTTATATTTTCCACTTTTATTTGGGTACACTCATTCTCTGGCAACTACGATAGCACTTATGTAAAAAGATTTACAGAAAAATTTACTATTAAATGCGGCATTAGCACCAAAAACATTTCATTTACCCTTTCCCCTATTGCAAAATCTGATTCTTTAAAAGCTAGTTCTATTATCTACCGCCCCAATGTATATTCTTATTTTAACATTGGCGGCTCATGGAAATTTTTAAGTGGCAGCATCTCCTTTAAAATCCCTAAAGGGAAAGACAATGTGCAATTGCATGGCAAAACAAACTATGCTGATTTTAGGTTAAGTCTCATAAAAAAAAGGTTTGCTGCCAGTGCTTTTCTTAAGACCTACCAAGGTTTTTATATAAATGACCCAAATAAAGTGTTTCCAGAATGGCAAAATGGACAACCCTATCCACAAAGAAAAGATATTTATTTCAATACAATTGGTTTAGAAGGTTATTATGTTTTTTCTTGGAAAAAATACTCACTCAATGCGGCATTTCGCCAAGGTGAAAAACAATTAAAGCATTCTGGTTCATTTTTGCTGAAAGGCGACCTTTCTTATATTGGCATAGGTGGCGATTCTTCATTAATTCCGTACACACAATCAGTATATTACAATGAAATGAAAGGACTTCAAAGTGGAGATTTTCTTTCGGGAGTGATTTCAGCAGGTTATACTTATGTTTTTACCATTGGTAAACAATGGTTTGCCTCCCCTTTCTTATTTTCAGGAATTGGATACCAAAAAAAAGCTTTGGCAACCAACGAACAAATAATTAATAATAAAAACTTCCTTTCTTTCCTTGATTTTAAAATGACTGGAGGTTATAACGGAAATAATTTTTTTTCCACTATCATCCTTGATGCTGAAAACTATTTTATGAACGAAAAAGAAATCAGTTTTCAAACTTCAGGAGTAACTTTTGATTTGAATATTGGCTATAGATTTTGACCAATGTTTATTAATAAAAAACTAAGAAATAAATACCAATTATGAAAAAACGCTTTTCACCTTTTGTTATAGAAAACATAGAAATATTAGATGTAGCTTCCGAAGGATTGTCAATTGCGCGACACAATGAATTGGTAGTGTTTGTTACCAATGCCGTTCCGGGCGATGTGGTAGATATTAAGATTTTTGAAAAAAAGAAAAGTTTTCTAAAAGGAACTGCTATCAATTTTCGCACTTATTCTAGCAAAAGAGTAGAACCCTTTTGCGAACACTTTGGCACTTGCGGTGGTTGCAAATGGCAGTATCTTGCCTACAACGAACAACTTTTCTACAAACAAAAACAAGTAACTGACAATCTCGAAAGAATTGGTAAAATAGAGGTATCTTGTGTTTTACCCATCATTCCATCTGAAAACACAACCTATTACCGCAACAAATTAGAATATACCTTTTCTAATAAAAGGTGGTTAAACGAACGTGATATGGATAAACGCGATGAATTGAATGATATGAATGCCTTGGGTTTTCATATTCCTCGATTTTTCGATAAAGTATTAGATATTAACAATTGTTACTTACAACCTTCGCCTTCTAACGAAATTAGACTGGCAGTGAAAGCTTATGCCGAAAAAGAACAACTAAGTTTTTTCGATTTGCGAAAACAAGAAGGTTTTTTGCGCAACCTGATTATCAGAACTACTTCTAAAAGCGGATTGATGGTGATTTTGGTTTTGTTTTATGAAGATAAAACCAGTAGGGAAAATATTTTAAATTATATTTACCAAGAGTTTCCACAAATTACTTCATTATTCTACATTATTAATTCAAAGAAAAACGACTCCATTGCTGACCAAGAGCTATGTTTATATAAAGGAAATCCCTATTTGTTAGAAGAAATGGAAGGATTGCACTTTAAAATTAGTCCAGTATCGTTTTACCAAACAAATTCGGAGCAAGCCTATAATTTATATAAAGTAGCCAGAGATTTTGCCCAACTAACAGGCAATGAAATAGTATATGACCTTTATACTGGCACGGGTACTATTGCTAATTTTGTTGCTTCTAAAGCTAAAAAGGTGGTTGGTATTGAATATGTGGAAGCTGCAGTAGAAGATGCCAAAGAAAATTCTATACTTAACCAGATTACCAATGCTAGCTTTTTTGCTGGTGATATGGCTAAAGTGCTGAATAATGAATTTGTAGAAGCCAATGGAAAGCCAGATGTTATAATAACCGACCCACCAAGAGCAGGTATGCACGAAAAAGTAATTGAACAAATAATAGCAATGCTCCCAAATAGAATCGTTTATGTAAGTTGTAACCCTGCAACGCAAGCCAGAGATATTAACTTGCTAAACGAACATTATAAAGTTACAAAAATTCAAGCTGTTGATATGTTTCCACATACGCATCATGTGGAGAATGTTGCATTGTTAATACTAAAATAGTTTCCTTGTTTAATATTGATGGAGCATACAGATAATTTAAAAAGATATATGTTACACCCAATTTTCCTGGAACAATTATACAAATTATAACATTGGAAATATTTTTTGTATTTTTGTATAAATTTAATTCATATGAGTACTTTAGAAATACGAAATAAATTAATTGAAAACATCTTCTTGATAGAGGATAAATCATTTTTAGAAGCATTAAAGACAATTGTTGACGCAAAATTGGCTTCAACCACTTATGAATTATCAGATTTTCAAATAGACAGAATTAGAAAAGGCAGAGAGCAACTGATGAATGGAAATACAATTTCAAATGATACTGTTCAAAAAAAAGTTGACAAATGGCTAAGTACAAAATAAGTTGGTCAGTTGAAGCAGAAATAGATTTGACAGAAATTCTTGATTTCTACATCCAAAGAAACAAGACAGTATCATACAGCAAGAAGCTTTATTCTAAAATCAAGAAAGAAATTTCGGCAATTTCTAAAAATCCAAAATTAGGTATTAGGACAGAGTTTGATACAGTTAGAGTATTGATAACTGGAGACTATCAAATTATTTATGAAATTATAGAGGACAATATCGTAATTTCAATGCTTTGGGATTGCAGTAGAAATCCTGAAGACAAAAAAATAGGAAAGCGAATCAAGAATAAAAATAAAAACTTGGCACACACAACACCTACCCAAAAGTAGGGGCTCATTGCTTAGTTAGACAAATAATCGTATATTTGAAATGCGGTTTTTCAAATAGAGTTCAGTGGTTAAAAACCCTGCCTTTTAATAGCTGCAAAACGATATGAATATTGATATTTTAGCATGGATAGGATATATAGCATCGGGAATCGTTGCTATATCATTGGCAATGAGTTCCATTATTAAATTCAGGTGGATGAATCTGATAGGAGCAACGATGTTTTCAACGTATGGCTTTTAATTCATGCCTACCCTGTGGGTATTTTAAATAGTATTATTGTTTTTGTTGATGTTTACTTTCTAATTACTACCTACTCAAAAAAAGAGTTGTTTGAAATATTAGAAGTAAAGCCAGATAATAAATATCTCCTCCGTTTTGTAGAATTTTATGATGCAGATATTCAGAAATTTTTTCCCAACTTTAGTTATAAGCCTGATATGAATACGGTAAGTTTTTTTGTACTGAGAAACATGTCTATTACTGGGCTTTTTTTAGCACATCAAGAAGAAAACCATCTATTAAAAATAGGATTAGATTATGTAATACCAGAATACCGCGATTTTAAAAACGGAAAATACGTTTACTCCAAACTCAGGCAAAAGTTTGTTAACGCTGGCTTCACAAAAATGCTGGCAGAAGGAAATAGCCCCTCTCATATTAAATACCTCCAAAAACTCGGATTTAAAGAAGGCGAAAATAAATTATTTGAGTGTGAGTTGGTAAAAAATAGATAAAAGAAAAAGTAGAGCTCTAGTAATTTCTTTATTATACAATGGTCTTTTAACTCAATTTTATTTACAATTTATTATATATTTGTGGGGTATAATATTTTATAGTCTGCATTTTAAGTATAATATATATGTTTGTTGCCAATATTTAAGCAGACCAAAAAACAATTTGAATAAAACCAAATGAAATAACCAACAGCAATAGTTTACCTATCGAAATGTTTGGCATACAAAGCAAAATAATTATTTATAAGGCAATTCGATTGACCTTAAAGTAAAAACAAAAATAAACACATGAAATATTCGAACATTAGAGAAGAAGAGCTCAAAAATAAAATGTCGCAAGATTATTTTTGGTTATACGATTGCACCAAAATTATTGGCAATGTAGATTTTTGTGTTTGTATGCACCAAAGCCAAAAAGAAATATTTGAGCAAGAATCGCTGCTTTGGGCAGAAGCCAAAAAAGGGGCTTCCGACATTTATAAGTCTATAGTTCAATTAATCCTCACCATTGGCAAAGCCCGTACTTTCGATAAATTTTTGCCTCCTGCAATGTTAGGTGCTTTTGATGGTGAGAAAATTGCCTTTATTCCCTACAACGATATACACGACATTTTTTATCAAAATGATTTTAATTGGAACGTTGCCCCTTCTAACTATGAAACCAAAGAGTTTCAATTAATACACGAAAAAGTAAAGAATAGTATTGACCAGAAAGCCCTTTTGTTCCATTACGATAAGGATGAACGGGAGCTTAAACGCTTTATTAAAAACAACTTTGTAGTAGGCAAGCTTGGTTTAACCAAAACCAAAATAGACAAAAACAACTTTATGGTTATATACAACAAATGGTTGCAAACCGTTAAGCCTACCATTGCTGTAAATTGGGAATTAGCAAAGAAAGCTGGCATTATTGATGGCGACTTTTACCTTGCCGACCTGCTTTCGCAAGAAAACAATACCCTCAAAGAAAAACTATTTGTGCTTTTGAAAATAGACCACTACGAACTCGACCGCAAACTAAACGAATTGGGTTTATTTAGTTCGAGTACCACGGGTTTTATTGACAACCAGAAAGCACACACACAATTTTGGAACAAATACGAACGACCACCCAAAGAAGATTATTGGGATTACATTGTAGAACGCCGCGATTTGCTCGTGCCGCAAGATGTTAGAGAACGCAAAGGCAGCTTTTTTACTCCGCAAATTTGGGTAGAGCTTTCACAAAAATATCTTACTGATGTGCTGGGCGAAAACTGGCAAGATGAATATACCGTGTGGGATTGTGCCGCCGGAACAGGAAACCTCCTCACAGGACTTACTAACAAATACAACATTTGGGCTTCTACCCTCGACACCCAAGATGTGGATGTAATGCACGACCGTATTGATAATATGAACAAACATTCGCTTAGCGGAAATGGTGCCAACATGCTAAAAGACCATGTGTTCCAATTCGATTTTCTCAATGATGATTTTACCAAACTACCCAAACCACTGCAAGACATCATCAACCACCCCGAAAAACGAAAGAAATTGGTGGTATATATTAATCCACCGTATGCGGAAGCAACAACAGCAAGAACAGTAACCGGAACTGGTGAAAACAAAACTGGAGTAGCAACTGATAACAAAATTAGTGAATACTATAATCTAAAAATAGGAAACGCCTCCAATGAAATTTTTGCTCTATTTATGGCAAAGATTTATGATAAAATTCCTGATGCCATTTTAGGGCAATTTTCTAAATTGAAATATATACAAGGAACCAACTTCATTAGATTTAAAGAATATTTCTTAGCAAAATTTTTAGCTGGGTTTGTGGTGCCTGCTGATACTTTCGATAATGTAAAAGGTAGTTTTCCGATAGGATTTTCAATATGGAATTTAAATATTAAACAAAAAATTAACAATATTACTTGTGATGTTTTTGATAAAAATAAAAACAATATTGGTGTAAAAACTTTTTATGGGGATTTGCCCGATAGTATTAATAAATGGTTTGTCAAATTTCAAAATAAACATTTAAAACCGATTGGTCTATTATCTAATTATCCACCTGATTTTCAAAATCAAAATAAAGTATTTATCCAAATTCAAAAAATGGCGAGAAGTGGAGCTATCAATATTATTTCAAAAAATTTAATAGAAATCTGTATATATTTATCTGTTCGTCATTGCATCGAAGCCACCTGGCTCAATGACCGCGACCAATTTCTCTACCCCAACGATGGTTGGAAAAAGGATAAAGAATTTCAAAACGATTGTTTAGCATTCACATTGTTTCATGGTCAAAATAAAATTAGTTCAAAAGAAGGCACTAACCATTGGATTCCTTTTTCAGAACAAGAGGTAAATGCAAGAGAAAAGTTTGAAAGCAATTTTATGTTTAAATTTATAAATGGAAAAATTGAACCTGACGAAAGCCCCATCGACATTTTCTCTGTTTTGTTAGAACCCAAAGTTCACTATGAAGTACCTTTAAAATTTTCTGAGCAAGCTAAAGCG
>MNXO01000071.1:6554-9515 GCA_001872995.1 Bacteroidetes bacterium CG2_30_32_10
CTGGTAAAGAACTTTGGATTTATTATCACCAACAGCCCAATTGCAATGTAAACGCATCTTTATACGATATTCGGGAGCATTTTCAAGGTAGAAGCGAAAAAGGAAAAATGAACAACAAAAGCCAAGACGAAGCCTATATGCAATTAATTGCCAAGCTGCGCAACCAATTAAAACTATTGGCAAAGAAAATAGAGCCTAAAGTATATGAATATGGCTTTTTAAAAGTATAGAAAATATAGCTTCCATCAACAAAACAAAAACCTGATACTTTTCAAAATGGAGTAATGATGAAAATTTTTATTTCCTTATACATGTTTTTGACAAGTACCTATAAATAATTTTATTTCCTTATACATGTTTTTGACAAGTACCAACCATACATACTATTTTCAATACTTTTGCATTTTCACCGCTGTATGCTACAAAAAATTACTGAACCATGCACCACAAACCGAAAGAGTCTTTTATCTTACTCTTCACCAACAAAAATAACAGTCTCGAAGGGGAAGTAGAAATAATACCGAACCGACAAGAAGTAATAAAAAGTAAACAAGGGGACAAGTGGACGAGTAAACAAGTGGACAAGTAAACTTGTGAGTGAGATTTTAATTGCACATTGTTCATTGCACATTGTTCATTGTTAAAAAGAAAACTCTTCGCCAAATTCAGGGATAGCAATTCGCGAAAAGCCATTTGTTTCTAATGTAGATTTATAATGCTGTTGCACTTCATATTCGCCATGAACTAAAAACAATTTAATAAGCTTATTTTTATCCTGGCAGCTCAAGTAGTTCATCATTTCTTTGTAATCGCCATGAGCACTAAACGATTCGAGCAATCTAATATCCGCTTTAACCAAGTATTCTTTGCCATATATAGAAACAGTTTTATCGCCTCTCACAATTCGGGCACCCAAGGTGGTGGGAGCACAATAACCAACCACTAATATTGTATTTTTAGCATTTGAAATGCTGTTGGCAAGATGATGTTTCACCCTACCAGCTTCCATCATCCCCGATGCTGAAATGATAACACAAGGTTCTGTAATTTTATTAAGCTTTTTGGAATCCTCTTTGGTTTGAATATAGAACAGATTATTAAAGCCAAAAGGGTCGGGGTCGGTTTGCAAATAGTTTAGCATATCTTGGTTGAAACACTCAGGATGCAAACGCATAATATTGGTGGCATTGGTGGACAATGGACTATCCACATATATTTTAACATTGGGTAATAGGTTCTTATTTTTAAGAATATCCAATGCATAAATAATTTCCTGGGTTCTACCCACGCTAAAAGAGGGGATAATTAACTTGCCACGTTTTTCAACGCAAGTATATTTAACCACTTCCAATAGTTTTTCTTCCGAATCTTTCATTCCTTCGTGCAATCTATCGCCATAAGTAGATTCTGTAATAATAATTTCGGCTTGCGAAAATGCCTGAGGTGATTTTAGAATACGATTATGAGGTCTACCAATATCGCCAGTAAAGCATAATTTATGGATGGTATGGCTTTCGGTAATAGTTAGATTAATAGCAGCACTACCCAAAATATGACCTGCATCGGTAAACTTAACCGATACCTTTTCATCAATTTTAAAAACTTTGTTGTAAGGAATAGAGACAAACAATTCCATCGCTTGAGCAGCATCGGCAGCAGTATAAATAGGTTCTATGGGAGGTAAACCCTGTATTTCTCTTTTTTTATTAAAATTTTTAACATCATTTTCTTGAATATTTCCGCTATCAGCCAACATAATGGAACACAAATCTCTTGTTGCAGGCGTACAATAAACAGTACCATTAAAACCATTTTTAACAATATAAGGTATCAGTCCCGAATGGTCGATATGAGCATGCGATAGAATAAGATAATCAATAGAAGCAGGGTTGAAACCCAATTTGCGGTTCATCGCATCTGTTTCGAGCCCTTTACCTTGATACATTCCACAATCTAAAAGAATAGTTTTACCGTGTTCAGTATAAATAAGATGTTTACTTCCTGTTACTTCGCGTGCTGCTCCTGAGAATTTTATTTTCATAAGATGATATTATTTAATATTAACTACTATTAAGCAATAAATGTCTTACAAACCTACATAATATTTTTTACAATACTTAATATTTTTATAGGAAAGAATTATAATTAAAAAATAAACGTTTATTTACAGGATTAAAGGCTTTAGACTTTACAATAATTTTATGCACTCTTGAATAATACTATTGTTTTATAGAAGTCAATACAGACGAACTAATTTTCTTTCCTTTAGAATCATACGATTCGCTTTTTACCATCCCTATGTTTTTAGCATACCAATCCATTCCGCTAGTTTCTACTTTAAACATCATATTGGTAGTAGCATCGTAAGTAATTTTAACACAGTTTTCAAAAGTTCCAGCAGGAGTAGTAACAGTTTCTATTGCTGCCACTTTTCTATTATACAATTTCATCGTCAAATTCATCATAGTCATACCTCCATTAACTATTATAGCAAGGTTTGCATCTTTAAGAGTTTGACCAACTGTTGGTGCTGAGGGCATTTCCATCTCATCGCCAGTAACAGTGATATCCATATCTTTATAGACTTCCATTGTTTTGGAATTAAGCATGCTTTTCATATCAACAGAAAAAACGCCATTACTACATTTTATAATATATTCACCAGTACCTTGCGATACGTTTTTATTGTCGAAAGATTCAAACGATACAGTTGCGGACAAATTGTTTGTAGTACCATCACTTTTAGTTATTTTACTATTATTGGTGCCCGTAAGTTTATCTTTTGCATCGTAGCTTTTAACTTCCCAAGTAGCACCTAATTTCATAGGGAAATAAGATTCGCAATTTTGTGCTTTTAAATAAAGAAATTGAGTTGCCAATAAGGCAGTTAACACGAATGTTTTAGTTTTTAAGTTCATCTTTATTTTGTTTTTAATGAATGATTAATAGATTATAATTTGA
>MNXO01000085.1:0-631 GCA_001872995.1 Bacteroidetes bacterium CG2_30_32_10
TTTTGTTCGATTTTGGTTTTAAGCTCAGTAGTAACATTCATCAAATCGCTCAAATATAATTGAGGAAATACAGAAGAAGTTGTTTGTTCTATACATCCGTGAGGATATTCAATCAAATACCTTAATCTATCACCTAAATTTATTGGAGGTATAGAAGATACTTCTATGGTTCCTTTATTTGTTCCGAGCATACCGATTGGAGTATAATTGGTACTCCAGGTTTTGTTTGGTTCAATAACGGCTTCAATCACTTTAGATATTTTGGGATTAGGGTTCCTTACATCTATTTCGATGGTGTAATTTGCTACTTGGTTTCCGCTTTTCGCAATAATATTTACTTTGCCAATGCCTATGGAAGACTTTACCTTAAGTTCAAAATTAACCATTTCGTTTCCTATTTGTTTAAAGGAAATAGATTTTTGTTTTGAACCTATCACTGTAAACATATTGTTGGTAGTAACTTCAACCGTAACATTTTTAACAAAGTTTTCCATAGCAAACACATCCACTGGAAGCATCACAGTTTCACCAGGACCAACAACCCTTGGCAATGTTCCAAGTATCATTAATGGTTTTCTAACGGGCGTTGTTTTTTCACTCGAACCATAAGCACCTTTATAACCTGCAATAA
>MNXO01000085.1:659-9664 GCA_001872995.1 Bacteroidetes bacterium CG2_30_32_10
AGGAATCATAATCTTATGGTTTCTGGTTTCTCCTTTTTTAAGTGTAAAAGGACCAATAAACTTAACCATTGGTTTAAAACGGTTTGCTTTGGTACCATCTTTAGAAGAACCTTCGTCTCCACCACCAATGCTTAATATTCTTTCTAGTTTACCGCCATAAGCACCCATTACTAAATCAAACATGTCCCAAGTTTTAACGCCTAAGGCTTCTTTGGCATAGAAATAGCTCCAAGGGTCTGGTGTTTTGAAATGAGTAAGGTCGAGCAAACCATCATCAACAATAGCAATGGTATAAACCATTTCTTTACCATTTTCTTCTTTAACACTAATATTTACGTTTTCTTCAGGTTTCAACACATCTGGCATTTTAAGAATAGGACGTAAGTGTGTTTTTGGGTCATCAATCATGATGGGCAAAATACCATAAAGTCGAATTGGCAAATCGTTGACCGTTTGAGCGTGAGGTTGCAATAAAGTAACGTTTAAATAAACATTAGGAGCCATTTCATCGGTAACAGGAAAAGAAAACACGGTTTGTCCTTTATCTACTTCTTTCCAATATGTTTTCAATACTTTTGAACCAGTTTCAATGCTAATCAAAGCCCTACCTTTACCTGAGCTAGGAATGGTAACTTTTACCTGGTCGCCAACGGCGTATTTATCTTTATCAACTGTAAAACTAAGCATGGTAGCTGCCGCATTTTTTTCAGTTGATTGACGAGAAGCCCAACCTGGCCAATCGATATAAACAACTTTTCCGGTAGCATGTCCACTTTTTTCATCAATTACACGAATCAAGTATCTGCCATAATCTGGATAATCAATGCGAAGATTGAATTTTCCTTTTCCATTTACAATTTTTACGCTTTCTTTTTTTATCAGCTTATTAGAATATTCGCTTTCGTATGAGGTAAAGCTTTCGTAAGAATTATCCCACCACCATTTCCAAGATGCTTTATATACTTCAACTCTTACATCGTTGGAGGATAAAGAAACACCATCCGCATTTACATTGACAATCTTAATTACATTGTTGGTATCGGTAAATAGCATCCCAGAATACTTTTCTCCTTTAGGGACTTCAATTCCAACAAACGAATTGTAAGGATAATATGGCATTGAGAAATTATCTGAGCTAAAAGCACCACTTTCTTCAAATACTCTTACCACAAAATTAGCGTTAAGCACACCAGGTGCAACATTATCTATAGCAATATCGGGCTTTACTTTTGCATTTCCATTTTCATCAGTAGTAGAATTGAAAATCACTTTATTTTCGGAACTAAACTTGCGAGTAGGGTCATCAAATATATATTTATCGTAATTTTTAAAGGTGGTTTTTATTGGTGTAAGCGTAACCATTACATTCGCTCTAAGGTCTTTGCCAACTGCACCGTGTAACCATTTCACATTTAACGTGCCTTCTTTGTCGCTTTGTTCTTTAGTAAGTTTGGTAGCGCCAAAATCGAGATTTATTTTTAAACGATTTGGCATAATGGTTTCAATCTTAAGTGTTTTACTGAAGGTAGCACTACCAACTCGAACTGTTAGTGTCCAATTACCAGTAGGGTCATTGGGGTTAGTAGCAGTGCTAAAATTATAAAAGCCAGCTTCGGAAGATGATTTAATTATTTTTTTAGCAATTTGCCCTTTAGGGTCAATCAGTTCCATTTGCACTGGATAGTTTGAAGGCAAACTATTTTGTTTGTCTTCCAATACAAACATTACATACAATGAATCGCCTGGACGCCAAACGCCTCTTTCGGTATAAATAAAACCTTTTAATCCTTCACTTACAGATTGACCAGATACATCAAACAAACTCTGAGACAGCGAAGAGCCATCATCTAATTTCAAATATCCTCTTTGTTCTTTTTTCTTGGCAATTAATAGAAAAGGTTTCTTCTCCATTTTCAGTGTAGCAATACCATCACTATTGGTTTCGCCTTTAATAAGAAGTTGTTGTTGATAATCATAAACTTCCAATTGCACACCCGACATTGGTTTAGTATCAATCAAGTTGGTAACAATAAATGTCATCGTTCCATCCGAACCATTTTTGGCAATCAAACCCAAATCTGACGCTAAAAAGTTTTTGCTAATGTCTCTTGTGTTGTTATAATAAGATGATTTGCAAGGGTCGTCTTTTTCATTCCAGTTATAACCACCATCATCATAATAATCACCATAGTAATAGTCATCGTAGTAATAGTCGGTATATTCAGTGGCATCATCGTTTATCTCTGATTGAACATCTTCCATTTCAGCGTCCGAGTTATCTTCTCCACCAGCTACACATTGGTAAGTAGAATATTGTTTTTTGAAGCCAATTGTTATTTTGTAGATGGCGCCCGGTTCGGTTTTAATCAATTCGGAGAGGTCAAGGAAGAAACGATTCCAATTGCCATATTCTATTGGAGTTTCGCTTGTTAAAGCAATTTTTTTCTTTAATACTGTTTTAGCTACCCTGCTTAATTCTTTTTCCCCTTCAAGGTTATTTACTTGCAAAAATTGTGCAATATTGTTTTCAAATATTTTTACTATTTTAACATCTACTGCATTAAGGTTCACGGCTTCAAAAGGGAAAACTAATCCATTTGAGTTAGGCATTATCACGCCACTACCCACCAAACGAACTGCTGGTTTAAGTTCTTCAAATTTAATAAGCCTTGCAATGGATGATTTTAATTTCTTGCCCATATAGTTTTTAATGGAAGGTTCGGCAGTTAAATTGTATTCACCTGTTTTTTTGGTGGCAGAATATATCCTAATTTCATTGTCTTCAATGGCGAAGTTTAAATCCATCAAGGTGCCTATTTTAATTAAACCATTGAGGTCTTGCTGTTCCTGTAATAAATCCGAAAACTGCATAGAAACATATTGTTCTGGCTGATAAATTACACGAAGATTGGTAAGTTTATAATCATTGATGGCAGGAATTTCAATAATTTTGGTGCTATCAATATCAACCTTCAAAGGTTTTCCGTTCCATTGAAGTTTTAATTCGCCCGAATTGCTTTTTCTAATGATGCTATCGGTTTGAAACCGATGGGTTTTACGGTCGAGCTCGTGTATCCAATTAATTTTTAAAGTTCTACCATTATCAGAAGCGTTTAAAAGTTTTTCTACTTCCTTGCTATCGGCAACATCTGCTGTTGTTAATGTTCCCAATAATTTATACGTGTTTTTATCGCTGGGCTTCAAATTATCAACGGTTACGCTGAAGTTTTGAGCCATCGTTTCAAACTGAAACTTGAATACTTCCAAATCGGATGGGACTTTCAAGAGTTTCTCGAGATAAAACTTAGCGGTATATTTTTGTTTGGAAGGAAGTTTTTCGGTAGGTTTAAATTCAATGGTTCTGGAGTCTTTCCACACCGTAGTTCCTTTGATAGAAGGACTAAATTTAAACAAAGAAGCATCTACTGCTTTCCCAATATCTTCTTGATTTGCAAAATCGCTGGCAAGCCTAATTTTAATGGTTGATTCCGATGATATTAATCCCGAAGTATAAGCTGAAATATACTTTGCGAAAGCAGGATTAATTTTAATAATTTCGTGCTTGCTCTTATTTCTGATAATCAAGAGCACCAGCGCCAAGACTACAATGGCAGCAACAATTCCGGTAATAATTTTTGCATTTCTTTTCACAGCTTTATGTTTTAAGGATTAATAAAAAATTTTATAATTAAAAAATACGATGGTTGGAATATTTATTCCAACAAACCTACAATTTATTTTTATAATATGCAAGATTGTGATATAAATTTCATTTAAATTTAATCAGGGGCTGATGAATAACTCAACACTCAACCTATTACTAAACCGTCCACAAGAAATATACAATACAATATTTTGGCAGATTTTGTAAATGCCGACAGACTAAAAAAGTCGGTATTAATAGTCAAAAATAGATGGATTTTTATTATAAAAAGTGTTTAATAACAAATTCTAACCATTAAAATTACTAATTTTACACCAGATATAATCATAAGTCTTAATTGATATGCAAAAAACCAGAGAAGAAGCGGAAAAGCTATTAAAGAAGTACATAAAAAACGATAAAATGCTTGCTCATAGCTATGCGTCAGAGGCGGTGCTGAAAGCATTGGCTATTAGGCTCAAAACAGATGATATAAGCTGGTCGATAGCAGGTTTGCTTCACGATTTGGACGTTGAAATAACCAACGCCAATCCCAAAGTTCATGGATTAGAAGCTGCAAAAATTCTGAAAGAATATCATTATGATGATGAAATGATTGATGCCATTAAAATGCACAACGAAGAAGCCCATGGTTTAAAAAGAAATAAAATGTTTCATTTTGCTTTGGCTGCTGGCGAAACAATTACAGGGCTTATAATGGCAACCGCATTGGTTTATCCTGATAAAAAAATAGAAAATGTTAAAGTAAAATCAGTAACTAAAAGAATGAAAGAAAAAGCTTTTGCTGCCTCTGTTAATCGCAAAACAATTATGGAATGCGAAAAATTAGGTCTTACTTTAGACGAATTTGTTGATATTTCTTTAACTGCTATGAAAGAAATTAGCATTAAAATTGGATTATAAGAAATTAGATTACTAAAAAATGAAGGGGCTTTCAATATTTTCCAAAAACAAAAGTCCACAAATCTTTTTTATCTTTGTTGGAAAATAAATAACACTTACAACCGATAACATTCGCTCCTATTTTTAACAATGAAAACAATTCCTGCACTTTTTAAAGAAAGCGTCAAAAAATATCCCAACAATATTATATTGTGGGAAAATTTAAATAGGGAATATGTTGGTTTAACCTATATTGAAGCATACCAAGAAGTGCTCTATTTTGCAGCTGGCTTGTTATCGTTGGGAATTGAAAAAGGAGACCGCATTGCAATTATATCGGAAGGAAGAAATCAATGGCTCATTTGCGATTTAGGAATACTCTTTATTGGAGCAGTCAATGTGCCGCTATCTGTCAAAATTGAAGAGCCTACAGAATTGAAATTTAGACTATCTCATGCCGATTGTGTTTTAATTATTGCTTCTAATGTTCAAATTGCAAAAATTAAACCTATTTTAAATCAATTGCCCAATGTTCGATATGTGATGTCATTGGATAAATCTATTACGCTAGAAAAAGGTGAGTTGTTATATTCAGATGTCATAGAAAAGGGGAAAGATTTATTAAAAAAACAACCAACTATTGTAGAAGAAAGACTGAATACTATTGAACAAAGCGATTTGGCAAATATTTGTTATACTTCTGGAACTACATCAGACCCCAAAGGGATAATGCTTTCGCATCGAAATTACATCACTAATGTTGAACAATCGCTTGGTTTGTTTCAGGTTTATGAACATTATAAAACATTGATGATTCTTCCTTGGGACCATTCTTTTGCACATACAGTAGGATTGTACTCCGTTATCAGCGGAGGAGCAAGCATCGCATCTATTCAGAAAGGGAAAACCCCAATAGAAGTGTTAAAAAATATTGGTAAAAATATTAAACAAGTAGAACCTTATTTTTTGCTTAGTGTGCCTGCCCTTGCTCGCAACTTAAGAACAAATATAGAAAAAGTGGTCATCAAAAAAGGAAAATTAGCTTTTGGCATTTATAATACTGCATTATTCATTGCTTATAAATATAATGCGGAGGGATTTAATAAAGGAAAAGGTTGGAGATGCTTATTATTCCCGATATACAAAATAATTGACCTGCTTTTATTCAAAAAAATAAGAAGCAACTTTGGTGAAAATATGAAGTTTTTCGTTGGTGGAGGTGCTTTACTTGATATTGATTTACAAAGATTTTACTATGCGATTGGAATTCCAATGTTTCAAGGCTACGGGCTTTCTGAAGCTTCTCCTGTAATTTCTTCTAATAGTGAAAAGTGCCATAAACTTGGTTCTTCCGGGAAAGTAGCGACCAATCTTTTATTGAAAATTTGCGACTCAGAGGGTAAAGAGTTATCAATCGGCGAAAAAGGAGAGATTGTGATAAAAGGTGAAAATGTAATGCTGGGATATTGGAAAAACCCTAAATCAACCGAAGAAACCATTAAAGATGGCTGGCTTTATACGGGAGATATGGGCTATATGGATAAGGACGGTTATTTGTTTGTTTTAGGAAGATTTAAAAGCCTTTTGATAGGTAGCGATGGAGAAAAAATTAATCCTGAAGGATTAGAAGAGTCCTTTATGCAAAATTCTAAATATATTGAACAATGCTTACTCTTCAATAACCAAAATCATTATACGGTAATGCTATTATATCCCAATGCAAGCAATATTATCAAATGGCTCAATCATCATAAATATCTGCTACATTCAAAAGAAGCTACAATTGCTGCACTAAAATTAATGGAGGAAGAACTTTTAAAATTTAAAGCTAGTGAAAAAAAGGAAGGATTATTCTCAATTCGATGGTTTCCTTCTGCAATAGCTATTCTTGACGAAGGATTTTCCGAAAACAACCACTTGATGAATAGTACAATGAAAATTGTTAGAGGTAAAGTCATACAACGCTACGAAGAAAGAATTAAATATCTTTACACCCCCGAAGCAAAACTTATTTCTAATGAAAAGAACATAAAAGCTATGGAAATATTATTAAATGTCTCGATTGATAAAAACGCTTAAACAATTATACCCATGAAAAAAAGAACTTTTGACAACCAATCCGATATAGAATATATTATTAATAAATGCGAAGTGTGTTATATGGCAATGGTTGATGAGAATAACCTACCCTATGTATTGCCTTTCAATTTTGGCTATAAGAATAAATGCTTATACCTGCATGGAACTAAAATAGGTAAAAAAATTGATATTCTCAAGAAAAACAACCATGTTTGCATTACATTTAGCACCGACCATTCTCTTGTTTACCAGAACGACAGTGTAGCATGTAGTTTTACAATGAAATTTAGAAGTGTGGTAGCCTATGGAAAAGTTTTTTTTATTGAAGATTACGATAAAAAAGTAGAAGCTATAGATGAAGTAATGAAGAAATATACTGGAAAAAGCTTTCAATATTCAAAACCTGCTATAATTAACCTCGAAACAATAAAGATAGAAATTGAAAGTTGGTCGGGAAAAGAATCGGGTTATTAAAAAACAGTTTGCTACCAAATAAAAAGCGGAAAATTTATGTATATTTGTTTTCTACATATTTATTGAGTAGTTTTAAGAATAAAAAAATATAATGATAGTTGCAAATGATAGAATTAGGAAAATATAATACTTTAGAAGTAAGGAGAAAAACTTCGGTAGGTTTGTTTTTGAGCGACAGAGAAGGAAATGAACTTTTGCTTCCCAACAAGTACATTCCAGAGGGCATAGAGATTGGGGAAGAAATTAAAGTGTTTGTTTATAAAGACAGCGAAGACAGAATTATTGGCACCACATTAACACCAAAAGTATTCCTTCATCAATTTGCTTATATGAAGGTGGAAATGATATCGCAACACGGTGCTTTTCTCGATTGGGGTCTCGAAAAACAACTGTTTGTCCCTTTTAGAGAACAAGCACGAAAAATGGAAGAAGGGAAATGGTATATTATTTATATGTATCGCGACGAAGAAAGTGATAGACTTGTGGCTTCCTCCAAAATAAATGGATATTTAGACAACGACGAACTTACTGTTAAAGTTGGAGACCAGGTTGATATTCTCATTTGCGAATCTACCGACCTGGGAATTAATGTAATTATTAACAATATCCATAAAGGACTTATTTACCATAACGAACTCTTTGCAAAAGTGAATATTGGCGATATTAGAAAAGGTTACATTAAAAACATTAGAGAAGACAATAAAATTGATGTACAATTGCAAAAACAAGGTTATGGAAACGTGGAACCCAGTGCACAAATAATTCTTGAAAAGCTTAAAGCCAATGGAGGCTTTCTAGAATTAACGGATGCTAGTGCTCCCGAAGATATTGCAAAACAATTGGAAATGAGCAAAAAAACATTTAAAAAAGCAATTGGTTCTTTATATAAAAATCACCTCATCAATATAGAGCAGACGGGTATTCGATGGATAATGACAGAATAATTTATAATATCAGGAGCTGTTGGGGGTTTTAAAAATAATTAATCGAAGAGGCATTTCACATTAAAAACTAATATTACTCATCGTATTAAGCCATATAGCACCAACTATTTTAGCAAATTTATAGAGTGGCTTATGCTATATGATATTTTCTCTAAGTTCTTCTAAGGAAACCCATTTGCATTCATTGAGAAATTTTTTGATAATCCCTGTTTACTTGAAATTATACCAATAAACGCAAATTGGTTTAAATCTTATATTCTATTTGATGCAAACAAAGCCATTGATGATAGAATTAACGAGGCACCGCCTCATTTCAACAGAAGAACTTATGGGAGGTGCAATTACAAATTGCCTCATGTTCCAAGCAGCATTACAAATAACGCTTAGCTTTAAATGAATATATAGATTAGCTGGGAACTTAAGTTTTAGAGCCATCCATATTAATCAATTAATTCTTTCAATTTGTCCTCTACCATTTATTCTAATTTTATAGGTTTTGTTTTCTACACAATCGGATTTTGAATAACGCACAACCATATCTAACGGATAAAATATGGTTTTTTGCTTAATTATAATCTTATTTTTAATAATAGAAAAAGTAGGGACAATCTCCAGGTAACTTAATCCTCCATCATATTTTAAAAAATCTCCAAGTAAGGCTGTAGATATCAATTTGTAAGAATTATCAAAATTCAATACATATACCATTAAATGTTTGCTGAATTCAAGTCACAAATGCAACTTTTTGGTTAAGCAAATTTAGGTTAAAAAATTCATTAGGTGTTAAAAAATTTAATTTTTTTCTTGGACGATTATTTAAAATTTCTTGAACTCTTTGCACCTCATCGATAGAGATATTTTCAAATGAAGAACCTTTAGGGAAATATTGTCTTATTAAACCATTTGTATTTTCATTAGCACCCCGTTCCCACGAATGATATGGTCTTGCAAAATAGAAATCA
>MNXO01000158.1 GCA_001872995.1 Bacteroidetes bacterium CG2_30_32_10
TGCTTTCGGTCTAAACAGCAGTTTATTACATCAAATATTGAAGATATAATAAAGACAAATGAGAGTATTAAAAGTATTATTAATAAAGGTGATGCCTTTATGATATCAAGGTTTGGATCAGAAATTAGTGTTCTAAATGTTTATCTTCAAAAACAAAGAACCAAAATGCAATTTATTGAATTCAAAAACCGGTTTGAACAATACAATTTCTTTTCGAAAGTTGAAATCAAAAAGCGGATACCTAGTTTTAATAACATGAATTTAATTCATTGGCAAAAGAAAAAATACCTTACTAAAATACGCAACGGGTGGTATTGTTTTAGCGATACAGCTATAAATGATAAAAAAAAGAACAATTAATCTGTTCAAAAATTTATCCCCAAAAATGGTTATCATTTGATAGTGTTGAACATATAGAAAAGTTTAAACATAAAAATTGAATTAAAGACTTTTTTTAATAACAATACCAGAAGTTCCTATTTGTTCAATAGTGCTGTTTGATTTTATATTCAAAATAAAAATAATGACAAAGGATGTTAATTGCTTTGTGATGAATTAAAAAGCACCGCTATGATAGAAATATTTATTAAAGGTGGGCATTCTAAAATCTTTGTAAATTTGTTAATTATCTTAAATTGTCTATTAGAACTGTTCAATTTTAGTAAATACTTTTTGAGTCCAATTTCCTAATGGATACTAATATGAAATTTGAGCTATATAGTGTTTATAATCAACCTGTTATATTACATTAATACTTATTTAAAAAAAAGAGTACTTTTGCACCCTCTTTTCGGGGATTTATTTTACAGCAAAATATAAATTTAATAATAAAATGATTACAGTTTCGGACTTGGGTATTCAATTTGGAAAAAGAATATTGTTTCAAGATGTAAATATGAAATTTACCTCAGGCAATTGCTATGGTATTATTGGTGCCAATGGTGCAGGTAAATCTACTTTCATAAAAATGCTTTGTGGCGAAGTGGAAAACACCAAAGGTATTGTAACATTTGGCTCGGGCGAACGTTTGTCGGTACTAAAGCAGAATCACTCCGAATTTAACGACTACACGGTGCTTTCTACTGTATTGATGGGGCATAGTAAACTGTGGTCGGTGATGAATGAAAAAGATACCATCTATGCAAAAACTGATTTTACCGAAAATGATGGCAATAGAGCAGCAGAATTGGAAGAAAAGTTTGCTGAAATGGATGGTTGGAATGCAGAAAGCAATGCCGCTAATTTATTAAGTGGTTTAGGAATTAAGGAATACCTCCATCAAAAACTAATGAACGAACTAAGTGGTAAAGAAAAGGTGAAAGTATTGCTTGCTCAAGCACTTTTTGGCAAACCAGACAATCTTCTTTTAGATGAACCCACCAATGATCTTGACCTCGAAACTGTAAATTGGCTCGAAAGTTATCTTTCTGAATTTGATAATACGGTGCTCGTTGTTTCGCACGATAGGCACTTCTTAGATACCATTTGCACCCACATTGTAGATATAGATTTTAATAAAGTGCAGCAATTTCCTGGAAATTATACCTTTTGGTATGAGTCGAGTCAATTGGCATTGAGACAACAACTTTCTCAAAACAAAAAAGCGGAAGAACGTAAAAAAGAATTACAAGACTTCATTGCCCGCTTTAGTGCCAATGCCTCCAAATCGAAGCAAACTACCAGTCGTAAAAAAATGATTGCTAAGTTAAATATTGAGGAAATTAAACCATCTACACGTAAGTATCCAGGTATTATTTTTACTCCAGAACGCGAGCCTGGAAACAACATTTTGGAAGTAAACAACATGAGTAAAAGCTTGAATGGCACTTTGCTTTTCAAAAAGTTAAGCTTTACCATGCAGAAAGATAATAAAATAGTTTTTCTTTCGAGAGATACCCGCGCAATGACAGCTTTATTCGAAATACTAAAAGGACACGATGAACCAGATAGTGGAAGTTACGAATGGGGACAAACTATTTTGAAAGCATATCTACCATTAGAATATGAAGACTTATTTAAAACGGATGATAGTTTGGTAGATTGGTTGGGTCGATATTCGGAAGACACGTCTGAACCTTATCTTAGAGGCTTTTTAGGAAAAATGTTATTTTCGGGAGAAGAAGTTTATAAAAAAGCCAATGTGCTTTCGGGAGGCGAAAAAGTTCGTTGTATGATTGCTCGTATGATGATTCGCAACGCTAATGTGATGTTGCTCGACACACCTACCAATCACTTAGATCTTGAATCTATTCAGGCTTTTAACAATACGTTGATAAAGTTTAAAGGCAATATATTAATGTCGTCGCACGACCACGAGTTTATTCAAACTATCTGTAATCGAATTATAGAAATTGGTCCAAAAGGGATGATTGATAAATTGATGGATTATGATGACTACATCAATGACGAAAAGCTAATGGAACAACGAAATAAATTGTATTTCTAAATAAATATATTTAGTTTAATAATTAGAAAATACGCAAAGCCACCATTAAATTTAAAATATTGTAATTATTGACTTACTGAATCAATCTATAAGCAAAGTTTTACAACATTTATTTATAATTTATTATTAGTGTATTTTTATGTATGTTTGTATTGTCAAACATAAACAATAGTTTTATTCTGAATCACGAAACGCCTAATATTATCAAAAAGCTGGATGAAGCTACTTTTGAATTACTTTTTAAAAGTAATTTTAAATCCTTATGTTGGTTTGCCGTAAAATATGTAAAAGATTTAGATACCGCCAAGGAAATTGTTCAAGATGCTTTCATCAGTTTATGGGAAAAAAAAGAAAGTATTGATTTGTCGAAGCCCGTAAAGTCGTACCTTTCGACGATGATATACAATAGAAGCCTCAATTATCTTAGAGATAACAAAAAGTTCAACAAAGATATTTTAAGTTTTGAAAACATAAGCCCAGATGCTACTTACCATCAAACCGACAAACTTATTGAAACAGAAATAAGTAATAAAATTAATAGTGCAATTGAAGAATTGCCCGAAAAATGCAGAGAAATATTTAAACTTAGTCGTTACGAACATTTAAAATACCAGCAAATTGCTGACAAACTTCAAATATCAGTGAAAACAGTGGAAGCACAAATGTCAAAAGCCTTGCAACATATGCGAATCAAATTGGTTGATTATATTACAATAATGATTATATTTTATAGTTTATTCAAAAATAAATAAAAACAGAATAAGGGTATTTTTAAACTTAGGTGTAATACAGTTGTAAAGTAGAAAATGGAAAACAATTCAACATATAATATAAACCTGATTACAAGGTATTTCGCTGCTGAAGCAAACGAGCAGGAAATGTTTTTGTTGCTGGATTGGATTAAAGCCAATCCTGAAAATCAGAAGGTTTTTGATGAATACCATCAAACTTGGTTGAATTTAGAAAAAGCAAAAATTGAAAAGCTTGTTAATGTTGATGAAGAATGGAACAAAATAGTTTTTAAAACCTCAATTTCGAAGAATCAAACCAAGATTATTTCACTTAGTACGGAAAGAAGTCATAATTCTTTTATTAAAATTTTAAAATATGCGGCTGTTTTTGTATTTTTTGCTGTTTCTGCGGTTGCAATGTATTATTATTTAAGCAAACCAAAAATATTGCAATTGTCAGCCAAAACAGATGTAATAGAAAGAAAATTGCCTGATGGCACTTCTGTTACATTAAACACAGGTTCTACACTCGAATATTCCAAGGAGTTTGAAAAAGATAAAAGATTGGTTAAATTAAAAGGAGAAGCATACTTTAATGTTAGCCACGACGCTACAAAACCTTTTATTATAGCTGCTGATGACATTATGGTTGAAGTTCTTGGAACCAAATTTTATGTAAATACAAATAATACCAATGGAAAGGTAGAAATAATACTAACAAGTGGAAAAGTAGCAGTTTACCATAAAGATAAACCAAACGAAAGAGTAATATTAGAACCTGGTGAAAAAATAGAATTGTCTAAAAACCAAGAAGAGTCTAACAAAACAATAAATGAAGATGAAAATTATCTTGCTTGGAAAACAAAAAAAATGATTTTTACGGATGAACCATTGGCAGAAATTGTACAAACACTGAATAAAGTGTATCGCTCCAATATTCAACTTAAAAACAAAAACATTGCCAATTGTAAGATAACTGCTACCTTCGATAATCAATCGCTAGATGCTGTATTAAATGTTATAGAAGCAACCGTGGATGTTAAAATTAATAAAACATCCGAAAAAATTGAAATTTCAGGAATTGGATGCAAATAAACCTTGCTAATAAATACTTTGTGAAGAATAACATAATTATATATAGCTTTCTAATTGTTGTTTTATTTTTTTTTAATACACATACTTCTTATGCTCAAGATTTGAGCAAGAAGATAAGTATTAAAATAAAGAATAAGCCATTAAATGATGTTATAAATGAAATTAGTAAATTAGGTAACATTAATTTTTCATACAGTTCACAAATAATCACCATTGATAAAAAGATTAGTATTAAGGCAAAGAATAAATCAATCAAAGAAATACTTGACGAGGTATTACTTAAAAACGGTATTGACTACCTAATTGTAGAAAATCAAGTAGTTTTAAAACTACAAAAAAAAGAAACATACTCCAAACCAGTAGATAAACCAAAAGCCAAAACAAAATTCACTATTAGCGGATATTTAAAAGATAAGTTTTCAGGAGAAATTCTAATTGGTGCTTATGTTTATGCTAAAGGTACTTTATTTGGTACAACCACCAATTCTTATGGATTTTATTCTTTAACACTCCCTGAAGGAATTTATCAGATGGTATTTTCGCTTATTGGATATACTGGAGTTACCCAGAATATTGAACTAAAAGAAAATAAAAAAATTTCAGTTGAATTAGAAATTGCACAATTAAACATCAAAGAAGTTGAAGTAATTGCTGATAACAAAGAATCTGAACTTCGCAATAACCAGCTTAGCGAAGTAAGATTTTCGCTCAAAACATTAAGTCAATTACCTGGATTTGTGGGAGATGTAGATATAATTAAATCATTGCAGGCAGTTCCAGGAATTAGAGCTTATGGCGATGGCTCTTCGCTTTTTTATGTAAGAGGAGGCAATAGCGACCAAAACTTTTTGCTTATCGATGAAGCTCCGATATACAATCCTGCACATTTATTTGGTTTCTTTTCAGCAATTGCACCTGATGCTATCAAAGATGTTGAAGCATATAAAGGTGATTTTCCTGCTAATTATGGTGGAAGACTTTCATCAGTTATTGATATTAGAATTAAAGACGGGAATATGAAACGGTTTGGATTTTCTGGTAGTCTTGGTCCTTATACTTCCGATCTTTCCCTTGAAGGACCTATTGTTAGAGAAAGGAGTTCATTTTTTGTTTCTCTTAGAAAATCTAATCTTAATTGGTTGGTCAATCCTAAAGTATCCGACAAATCTATAAATATTAATTTTTATGATTTGAACACCAAGTTAAATCTAAGAATAAATGACAATAATCGCTTTTACGTTTCATTATATAGCGGTAAAGATGATTTTAGTAAATTGATAGCTCAAAGTAATCATACTTTTGGAATCAGTTGGGACAACATTTTGTCTACCTTTCGCTGGAATCATATTTTTAACAGTAAACTATTCTCTAATACTACGTTTTATACTAGCAAGTATAATTATTATCTGCATATATGGAAAGAAATGGATGATTATTGGACTTCATCCATTTCAAATAGTGCTATTAAAACAGATATATCTTGGTATGTTAATAACAATAATACTGTTAAAATAGGTATTGAAATTGGTTCACATTCTTTCAATCCTGGTAATGTTCATTTTTCGGACAATGAAATACAAAGATATACGCAACAAACGCCAAAATATAATTCAAGAGAGTTTGATTTTTACTTAAGTAATGAACAAAAATTAACACCAAAGATTTCTGTACGTTATGGTTTGCGGATTCCTGTTTGGCAAAATATGGGGGAAACAACGGTTTACCTTTATAATGTTAATTATCAAGTAATGGATACGCTTAAATATGCTGATAAAAGCATATATTTTACCAATTCGAGTATAGAACCTCGCTTTAATATTAAATATTCCATCAGCAAGCAATCTGCTCTAAAATTAAGCTATAGTAGAACAACTCAATTTATTCAATTATTAACTAATTCTAATAGCCCTTTTACGTCATTAGATGTTTGGATTCCTTGTGGCACTAATATTAAACCGCAAAAAGCTGATCAATTTGCGTTTGGATACTTTGCTCAGTTTGGTAAGAAGAAAATAAACATTTCAATAGAAACATTTTATAAGCAATTATACAACCAGATTGATTATAAAGACCAAGCCAATTTACTTTATAATCCACTAATTGAAGGCGAACTCAGGTTTGGAAAAGCATGGTCCTATGGAGTTGAGTTTATGTTAAGAAAAACTGAAGGAAAACTCACTGGTTGGATAGGTTATACTTATTCAAGAGCATATAAACAAACAGAAGACGTGAATAATGGCAATATTTATCCTGCATCTTATGATAGTCCTCACAATGTTTGTTCAAATATCTCATACGAAGCGAAAAGGCGTTGGGCTTATTCTGCAAACTGGATTTACTATACAGGAAGTGCAATTTCGTCGCCAATTAGCTTTTATTATTATAATGGTTATACTGTTCCAATATATGGTGATAAAAACAACGATCGGTTGCCCAATTACCATCGGCTCGATTTATCAGTAACTTATAAGTTAAGTAAACCCGAAAGACATTATCAGCATAGTATTATTTTTACGCTATATAATGCTTATGCCAGAAACAATCCTATTGTAGTAAACTTTAATAAAATAATGAATGATAATGGCAAGTTTGTTGTTCCAACAAATTTAAATGGCAATTATGAAATAGTTCCTACAACTTTATCTGTTGCTGGTAGAATTCCTGCATTAACCTATAATTTTAAATTCTGATGAAAAAAATATTGTTATTCCTTTTTGTAGCTTATTTTATGGTTGGTTGCGAGAAAAAAACTGAATGGCAACTGCAAACTCAAGATGCCAATTTAATTGTAGTTGATGGTATTATTACCAACGAACAAAAAGTGCATATTGTAACCATCAATTTTCCTATTGCTCAACTAAATGAAAAACCTAAACCATTATCAGGAGCAACAGTATTAATTAGTGATGCGGATTCTACTTATACTCTTTCTGAACAACCCCTTAAATCTGGTAAATATATTACTTCTGCTAACTTTTCAGGACAAGTTGGGAAGAGTTATAGCCTTTTAATTAATTATAACAACAAAGCATATACAGCAAAAACATATATGGTAAAGGGTTATGATTTTCAACCATTGGAATATGTTAAAAACGACAATAACAAACTATATCATTTAAGCTGGGTTGCTTCCCAATACAATGCACTAATACCTGCTATGTGGGAAATTCTTCTTGACTGGTCGAAAGCAGATGGATATACAAATTTAAACCCTGATTCTTGTAAAGCTAGATTGTTATTTTACACTTTACCTACTCTTGATGTGAGTGAAATATTTGCTCCAGATGTTGAAAATAAATCTTTTCCTATAGGAACAATAATAAATCAGCGTAGATATTCATTAAATCCAGAACATGCGGAGTTTATCAGAACATTATTGTTAGAAACAACTTGGCAAGGAGGCGTATTTAGTTCTATTCCTGCCAATGTTTCAACAAATTTAAGTAAGGGTGCAGTAGGTTATTTTGGAGCTTGTGAGGTTAATTCGAGTTTTCAAACGGTAATTCCATAATTTTTAATAAAAAAAAGAGGCTGAAATAAATCAGCCCCTTTTCAATGAAGTTTAACATTCATTTTTAATTAACCTTCACTGTAACTGTATAGAAGCCAGTATTACCAGCATCGTATATTGTTTCGTAAATTGAAAGATAAAGCATACCAGAAGAAGTAACAGTTCCATTATATTTGGCACCTACTTTAATTGTTTCACCAGAATCGCCAATTTTATAAACTACATTCCCATAAGATGGATAAGTAGAAGTAGTAACATCTTCTCCATCAACAAAATCTTCGCCGCCATCGGTAGCAGAAGTTGTTGAGCCATTAGAATAATAGGTATTCCCAGATAAACTTTTCAAAATCACCTTGCCAGTAGCATTTATAGTTAATTTTTGTCCAGATTTAACCATAATACCAGTTTTTAACCATCCACCATTTGTGTTTGAGCTAATATTTTTACTTGCCATTAATTTAAAATTACTATTTGAAGCGTCAAAATTAGAATACATCACTTCAATATTTTTAATCTTTTCTTTAGGAATAGTTAAACTACCATATTCTGTTTTCAAACTAATTTCTTTAAGCGTATAAGAACCACCTGCTTTATATTCGTTATCATAGCTAACAATGTCTTTAGAAATAAAATCTTCGTCAATACCAAATTTTCCTTTCAAATCATTTAATATATTTTCAGGAGTATATTCATTTCCTTCTATTGATTCGAGGGTTGTAGAAAAAATAAAATCGCTGATAGTAGGTATGGCATTCATTTCCATTTTCTCTAATTCGTCATAAGCAGATTTTCTTTGAGTTTCGTCAGTAGAATAGAGTTGTTTTAGAAGATTATTAATCTTATCGGTTTTGGTTTTATCGGGAATAATACCAAACTCAATGGTGTTTACAAACTTTATAGGTAAATCGAGTTTACCATAATCTGTTTCAAGCATAACTTTTGTAATAGTAGTTGTGCCTTTCATAACATTACCATCCCTTAAGGTTAGTGTAAATTCAACTTTTTCTTTTGAATTTTGTGCATTCATTGACAATGCGAAAACAGAAGCAATAATTAAACTTATTATTTTTTTCATAAGAATAAACTTTTTTAGTTAATATTTTTAAATTTAATTTTGCTGTAAAGATACTACTTAAAAATTCAAAAAAGTTTGTTTGCATCAAATTAATTTTCTTGTATCTGTATTTATTGTCAATTGGTTGATTTATAATGAATATATGTAACTATAAGTGATTTTTATATTAGAAAGAACTTAAGAAATTGAGTTATAATAATACATCAGAAATTCAAAATAATTTACTAATTTTGTAAAAAACCAATTGAAAATGAGGATTGGAAAAAAAATTCTATATTTATTAACGCTGCTTATGT
>MNXO01000052.1 GCA_001872995.1 Bacteroidetes bacterium CG2_30_32_10
GTAATAGTAGAGTTTATTTCAATTTTACCTGATGTATTACTAAATTTTATAGCATTACTAATTAAATTTGCAATAATAATTTTTAGTTTATGGGGGTCTGTTTTAAAAGTATTGTTGGATTTGGCTTTTAAAGCCCCTTCAAAAGCAACTCCAATTTGGAGTGATTTTTTTTTTGATTCGTTAGAAAAATTTTCAATCGTTGCATTTACGATGTCTTTTATGTTCACATTATAAATTTCCAAATTTATTTCTCCCGCTTCCAATTTAGCGGCTGTAAAAATATTGTTAAGTTGAAAATCAAGATTGAACGCCTCTGAATGAATTAGTAAAGCCATGCTTTTAACTTTTTCAATATCTGTAGATTTTGAAGAGATTATTGAATTAGATAATCCAATGATAGAGGTGAATGGATTAATAATTTCATTAGTAACATTGGAAATAAAATGACTTTTTAATGCTTCCGATTCTTCCAATTTTTTATTCGTTATCCAAAGTTGTTTTATCAAATTATTGCATTCCTCAATTGTTTTATGATTGCTTTTTAATCTTTTCTTTAGTTCATCCATTAATTCATCATCAGAAAGTGTTTTCATAATTGAATTGTTTTATTGTTTTTTTCTATAAATAGTTGGTTTAATAATCTCAAGATTTACTTTCATATTTGTAATAGACTCAGAATGACCGAGAAAGAAAAAACCATCGGGTTTTAGTTTGGTGCATAATTTATTGATTACTTTTTCTTGTGTTATACGGTCAAAATAAATGATTACATTTCTGCATAGGATGAGGTCAAAGTTATTGGCAATGTCATAATGCTCATCCATAAAATTAATTCTTTGAAAATTTACTTTGTTTCTTAGCATTGCAGCAATGCGAATGGTAGGATTGGTAATGTCTTTGCTTTTGAGTAGGTATTTCTTTTTATAATACAAAGGAATTTCAACAGCCCGTGGAGCAGGATAAACTGCTTCTATTGCTTTTTTTAATGCTCTTGTTGAAATATCTGAAGCAACTATTGAATAATCGAATAATAGATTTTGCTCCACTAAATCATTTAATACCATTGCTAATGTATATGGTTCTTCGCCTGTAGCGCAGCCAGCACTCCATACTTTTAATATTCTGTTTTTGTTCTTTAAGGTAAATTCTGGAATAATAGTAGATTTAATATGTTCGAAATGAGAAGGTTCTCTGAAAAAATCCGTCTTATTTGTAGTAATAACATCAAACATGTGAACCAATTCCTTGTCCTTTCCTTCTGCACTAAATAAATATTTTAAATAATCTGAAAAATTTTTATTGTTAGTTTCTTTTAACCTTTTATGCAAGCGACTTTCCAGCATCGTTTTTTTTACTTCGGGCATTTTAATTCCCAATTCTTTATATATAAATTCGCTTAGCATCCTAAATTGATTATTGTTTAGCTTATTGTTATACAAAAAATTGATAGATGACAAGTTATTTAGGATTTCTCCATCGTTTTCTTGCTTAATATTATTATTATTTATCAATTCGTTTTGCATTAAGTTGTCGATTGTAAAAAGTAATATATCATAAAATGTTTAATTATGTATTGTTGGCGTAGTTTTTAATATATGCTCAATTTGAATGAATTCATTGATAATACTTTTATTTATTTCATTAAGTTCATCCTTTGATTTATTTTGTCTGGCATCTATCTTGCCTCCTTTTTCAATAAAGTTAAGTAATTGTTTAGAGGCAATCTGAATGTTATCATATATTTCCTGATTTTGGAAATAATCTAATTCGAAGGTTTCCATCAATTCTTTCGTTAAAATAGAGGAATGTTCATCAACAACATTGGTCAGTTCTTCTTCTAATAATACTTCAAATCCTGCTTCATTAGACAATTCTACCTGATGGATCTCTTGTTTTAAATTTCTAATTTCTAGTCTTCTTCTTTGGGTAAGGAGAATCGCAGCAAGGGCTTTTAAAATAGCCTTAATAGTTTTAACACCAAGGCTTACAAACAATGCATTTTTATCAACAAATTGTACATTGATTGGAGTTTCCTCTTCTTTGGTTAGTTTAGAAAAAGAAATTAATATATTGTTCCATATTCTAGTGTATTTTTCTAGTTCATTAAATGTATTTATACTGGTATTATTAATGAAATAGATATGAAATGTTTTTATTAATTCATCATTCTTCGTTAAATTATCTTCAGTAGTAGCAATTTGCTCAAATTCTTTTATAAAATGTTGTGTAGTTTCGAGCATTGCTTTGATAGAAGCACTACAATTGCTATAATAATCAATAATGCTTTGATATTCTTCAGGTTTAATGGAAGAAATGTTGTATGAGTTTATTTGGAGTATGTTTTCAATAGCAATTTTAGGGAAGAATTCTTTAAGTGAAGCATTCCAAAACATCGCAGTTAGTTCTTGATTGGCTTGGTTAATTTGAGTTAGTGATTCTTCAATTTTCGTTTTTACAGCATCACTCAACGTTTTTGAGCCTGCTTTGTTGAAAGAGTCAAACAAATATTGATATTTTGAAAGCAAATCATTTTTTTCAATGATCTCTTTTAAATTTGTAAACATTTGAATTGATGGATGGAGTTGCATATTTTTAGATTTTAAGTTTTTTTAAAATAGGTAAATAACAGTAAATAACAGTCTATTATTCGTGATTATTTCTTTGTTGATTACTTTTCCTTTATTATTCAATTCGTTTTTTCCATAAGCAGCCGAAGTGCGTTCATATTCCAAGCAAAACTGCAAAAAGTTTAAATCATAGATGATAGATGGTGAAATTCTGTAAATGAAAGCGATATTATTGCCTGTACCATAAATGGTTTCAATGGTTTTGCCATTGCTATCAATAGGTTTATTGTTAATCACGTTTTCACTAAAACCAAGATTTTGCGAATAACCACCAAACAAACTAAATTTCCACTTTGTACCATAAATGGCGTTTGCCCAAACATATAAATTATTTGAAGGGGTATAAGTCTCTCTTCCAGTTAAACTATCAATAGTTTTAACGGCATAACCACCTGTTAGCAAATGATCAGACAAGTTTTGTCCATACAACGATTTGCATTTAAAAGTAAATTTAGGATAATTCACTTTCAAAAACGCTTCTAAAGCATAAGTATTCAACTTTTCGTCTGTTTTATAGGTTTTTTTGCCTGCAACTATTGCAGTGGTAAATAGACGAGGCTGTATAGACTTATAATCTATTGCAATTCCTGTAAATAAATGTGGCTTTAGGTATTGAAACTGCAAATGTAGATTTGGCATCATACTCCATTTCATATAATTGGGGCTTTTCACCTCTGTTGATGGACCAGAACTTAAATAATCGCTTTGATAAATTGCTGATGCCAACACTTTGAAATCGCCAATATTTCGCTTAACAGTCATTTGAGCACTTCTATTAAATGTTTGAAAAGGAGCCCCAATATTCATGCTAACTACTGATGGAACCATTTCTTCAATGAATAAAGGATGCCAATGTCTGCCAAACAAAAGTTTTGTTTTTTCCCATTTAAGTTTTATCCATGCTTCTCTAAATCTAATTGTTGCAGGAGCTGTTGCACTCGGACGCCCAGTAAAGTCAAATTCAATAAATCCTGAAGTTTTGGCACCCAATGCATCTGCAGCTGTTATGAATGTTTTTAGTCTAGATGCAAGTGTGAGTGCATTTATGGTGTTTTTATTGTTCAAATCATTTCCAATACTATCAAACGCCTTATTTAGAGGAAATAAATTGACTAAGCCTTCTAAAGCATCTACATTTAACCTGTTATCATAAAAAGCATCATATCTAATAAACCCCCCAAATTTGATTTCAGGTTTTTTATCTTTCGTTTCCTGTGTAAAACCAGAAATAGCGAAAGTGCACAAAATGGCTGCTATATTAATCAGGATTAGTCGCTTCATTATTTTTTTTGATTATATTAAAACAAACAAACGCTTCAATGAATTGTATAATTAAAACTTTTCGTAATCGGAATCCTTATTTTCCTCTTGAAGGTTAATAAATACGCCTTGTTTGGTGTTTAATATTTTTGATTTGGATAAATTGTTTTTTTTGTTAGTATTTTTATTTTCTCGTTTTATTTTTTCTTCTTTTTCTTTTAAAACTTCAAAAAAAGCAATCATTTCTTTTAATTGTTCAGCTTGACTTGATAGTTCTTCAGTGCCTGTAGCCATTTCTTCCGCAGCAGCGGCATTTTGTTGTGTTACTTGATTTAATTGTGTGATGGCAGAGTTAATTTGTTCGGCACCCGAATTTTGTTCCATACTTGAAGCGGTAATCTCTTGAACTAAGCGAGCTGTTTTTTGAATATCAGGAACAATAGATTCTAAAAGCTTAACAGAACGTTCTGCCACTTCTACACTTGAGCTTGAAAGCAAATCAATTTCACCTGCAGCCACTTGACTTCTTTCAGCTAATTTACGAACTTCAGCAGCAACTACTGCAAAACCTTTTCCATGTTCACCAGCTCTTGCTGCTTCTACAGCTGCATTTAATGCTAAAATGTTTGTTTGGAATGCTATATCATTGATGATTGAAATTTTTGCTGCAATTTTTTTCATAGATTCCAAGGTTTGGCTTACATTTTGGCTGCCCTGAATAATGTCTTCGGCAGCTTTTGCTGCAATTTTCTCTGTTTGTTGTGCATTGTCGGAATTTTGTTGAATGTTAGCTCCCATTTCTTCCATAGAAGCCGATACTTCTTCAGCAGCAGCAGCTTGTTCTGATGCTCCTTGAGAAACATTTTGAGCCGTAGAACTCATTTCTTGACTTGCCAACGCAATGCTATCAGCCGTTGTTTGAACTTGATTGACCACTTCGGCAACTGATTTTACCATATCCATCAATGTGTGCATTAGTTCGTCTTTTTCTGAACGCATTGCCAATTCTACTGTAAGGTCGCCATTGGCAACTAATTTCATTTTATTCACAATATTGTTAAAGGCATCAATTAGCAAATTAAGGTTATTTATAATCGTGTTAAAATCTCCTTTATATTCTGCAGTTATCTTTTCAGAAATATCACCCTTTGAAATTCTTTCTAAATAGCTTGCTGCAACATTAAGCGGATTTATAACTGCATCTAACATGTTGTTTATTCCATAAATAATACTTCTAAAATCGGGATTAATATTTTCTGCATTTCCTCTTTCATTTAATTTGCCTGAATTGGCTGCATCGAGTAAGTGTGTTGTTTCTTTAGTAATGCTGGTAATTATTTTGTTTATTGCAGATGAAATATACCACACTACTAATGCTAAAGAGCTTAATCCAATAATACTCATAATTATAGAAAAATAAAAGCTCTTTGTTGCCTCTGCAAGGGCTTCATCTTTAGATATTATCATTACATAAGTCCAAGGGGTTTTGGTATTGCCTACAAAAATTGGAGCATAACAAACCAATGCATCTGTTTTCAAATCATCATTATATTGGGTCGTATTATATTTGTTTCCTGTTAAAATTGCATTTTTTTCATTATATAATTCTTGTTTATTGAATTCGCTAGCTGTTTTACCAACTAGTTCTGGGTTTATATCAGCTACAATTAAACCTTTGTTTGAGATGATTTTTGAATGCCCTGTCTTATTTAACTTAAGTTCTGCAATTTTTTTATTTAATTCTTCTAAGGAAATATCTATACCAACCACCCCAAGAAATTTATCTTCATCCATAATTGGCACCATAATACTTGTTTCATAAATATTATCTTTTTCATCGCCAGTATAGCTGTAATAGTAGGGCTCTGTTATTGTTTCTTCTTTTGTTTTTTTAGGAACAAGGTAGTAATCACCAACACCTTCTATAGTGTAATCAATTGTTGGCGGTTGTCTAAGTACTTCTGACCCTTCTCTATAGTATGAAGGTGCAAATCGCCCTGTAATATCATAGCCGGTGGTGTTAGCATATTTTTTGTCTAACCCATCTAAAGCCTCTGGTTCCCATATTGTCCAAGTACATAAAAACTCAGGATTATTTATAAGAACAGATTTAATCATCGCATCAAAAGTTTTTCTATCTGCTAGTCCTTGTTTTTTTAATTCTTTATAAGCATTTGCTAATATTCTTGCTGATTTCAATGCATTTTCTAAATACATTTTCGTATTATCAGCATAATTGGATGCAGACACTTGTATAATTTCTTTGGCTTGTTTTTCAGCTAATTTTTTCCTGTTTATAGCGATATAAGCAAAAACAATTGAAAAAAGAATAACCGAAGCCGTTAAAATATAAACAAATAACTTTGTTTTAATTCTCATATTTTTAAATAACATAAAGCCTCCATTGTTTTGGTTAATATAATTAAAATATTTTTAAAATTTCTCGAAATCGTTGTCTTTGTAATCATCATGCATATTTAAAATAGTGCCGTTTTTCTTCAAATTTTTAAATGGTTTATCTAACAACTGATTGTTCGTTTTTTGTTTTTTATTTTTTGGTGCATTACTTAAAATGCTACTTTCTTGTTGATTTACTTTAAAGAATGCTATCATATCTTTCAATTGGTCCGATTGACTAGAGAGTTCTTCGGTGCTGGTTGCCATCTCTTCGGCAGCCGCTGCATTTTGTTGTGTAACTTGATTTAATTGATTGATGGCATTGTTAATTTGTTCGGCGCCCGAATTTTGTTCAATGCTGGCTGCAGTAATTTCTTGTACCAATCTGGCTGTTTTTTGAATGTCTGGAACAATTGATGCCAATAGTTTGCCCGATTCTTCTGCAATTTGGACACTCGATTTTGATAAAGCATTAATTTCGCCAGCAGCAATTTGACTTTTTTCGGCAAGTTTTCTTACCTCTGCTGCAACCACTGCAAATCCTCTACCATGTTCACCTGCTCTTGCAGCTTCTACGGCTGCATTTAATGCTAAAATATTTGTTTGAAAAGCAATATCACCTATAATTGTTACTTTATCGGCAATTTGTTTCATCGAATTAACGGTTTCATTTACATTCTTACTTCCGACAATAATGTCTTCAGCAGCTTTCACGGCTATTTTCTCAGTTTGTTGTGCATTGTCTGTATTTTGTTGAATATTGGCTGCCATTTCTTCCATAGAAGCAGAAACTTCTTCTGCAGATGCTGCTTGTTCCGAAGCTCCTTGCGATACTTGTTGCGAATTACTGCTCATTTCAATGGTTGCACCTGCAATGTTTTCGGTTGAAATTTGTACTTGATTTACTATACTTGAGAATGAGTTTATCATTCCTATTAAAGATTCAATTAATTCGTCATTTCCCGAACGTTTTTTAAATTCTATAGTTAAATCGCCTGCCGCAACAAGTTTCGATTTTGCTATTATATCATTGAAAGCATTTATCAGTGAATTTAAATTGTTTTTAATTTTATTAAACTCTCCTCTGTATTCATCTGTAATTAAAGGAGGCATATCTCCCTTTGAAATGCGTTCAACATAATCTGCCGCATTCATCATTGGAGTTGTAAGGTTTTCGATTACTTCATCCATTCCTTTAACTATTTTATAAAAAGAACCTTTATGTTTTGAAGCATCTACTCTGGTGCTTAGCAAGCCTTCATAAGAAGCTACACACATCGTTTTTACATCTTCTTTCATTAATTCTATTGCATCAATACATTGATTCAAATTATTTTTTAAAGTATTAAAATCACCATTGTAATTATCAGTAATTTTTTCTGGAATATCACCTTTAGATATTCTATCAACATAATCAGCTGCTGTATTTAATGGTATTATAACTGCTTCAAGAACTTTATTGAAACCGTCAATTATTGGCACAAATTCAACACTTAAGTTTTTAGAACTAGAGCGTTTTTTCAAATTGCCATCTAAGGCATTTTGAATAAGACTTGAAGTTTCATTTTCTAAGCGATTAATATTCTTTGAAATTATTCGAGATATAAAATAAGTAGTTGCAGATAAAGCTATTAAAAGAATTAAACAAAATAAAATTATAAAATTTCGTTGTTTATATACTGGTCCATAAAAATCATCATCATATACACCAAGTGCAACAATCCACTTCATTGGAGCAAAATATTTAAAAAAAGCTGTTTTGGGCTTTGCAAAATTTTCTCCAGGATTCTTCCAAGAATAGTTTACATTTCCATTTTTTTTATTGCATATTTCCTGAATATAATATCTACCATTATCATCTTTTGAATCCCATACATTTTCTCCTTCTATATTAGGATGAATAATTAATTTACCAATTGTATCAATTACATAAAAATAACTACCTTCACCCACTTTAAGGGATAATAGTTGTTCTCGTAATGTTGAATGGAGATTGTCTGTTTGTCCAACATAGAATGCTCCAACAACATTTTTTTTCAAATCAAATAATGGTCTATATCCTGTTAATATCCATTTACCAAATACATTAGCAAGCCCTGTGTATTCTTTGCCTTTCGAAATAGCTTCGAATACTGGAGACGTATTTGGAATATATGTTAAAACTGCTCTGTTATTTGATTCATCTTTTACATTTGTAGAAATACGAATCAATCCTTCGTTTGAAAAATAAAAAATTGTTGAAGTTCCACCTGTTAATTTAGAAATATTATCAACAATCTCAGTTGAATTGTAAACATCTTTTCCATTATATATTAAGCTACCCATTTTAATATTTATAGTTTCTTTTGTATTCTGGTTTTTAACAGAAAAAACCTTTGAATTCCTTTCATCTGCAATAATATTACCATTAAAAAAGGTTTCTGCTACATTCAAATTGCTCTGAATCAATGCAATGTTATTTTTATAGGCTACTTCAACATTGCCAAAACCAGCATTGAGTAATAACATATTGTCTTTCATCATAATGTTCGACATCATTTTAGAAGAATCTCTTGTTAGAAGTATAGTAAATATTGTTAAAGTAACTAAAAGAGTGCCTATAATAGTTATAAACATTCTTGTTCCTAACCTTTGTTTTTTTAATTTTTTTAACATAGCTTTTAGATTATAATTAGAGTCTGCTGAATAAATGATTTTTCATAAATATTTTTATGAAAGGCAATCAAAGTATATTTTATTTTTTACTT
>MNXO01000180.1:0-2255 GCA_001872995.1 Bacteroidetes bacterium CG2_30_32_10
AAATTTGCTTAACCAAAAAGTTGCATTTGTGACTTGAATTCAGCTTTTATTATTTGGTATTTTTGCCTTTATATTTAAAAGAAAATCAATTATGGTGTCTGAAAGAATAATAGAACTTGAGAATTTATCGGTATTTCAAAATCACATATTGGTTTTATCGGCTGTTTCTCTTACGATTAATAAAGGTGAGTTTGCTTATTTAATAGGTAAAACAGGAAGCGGTAAAAGCAGTTTATTGAAAGTACTATATGCAGATTTACCTTTAATTGATGGAAATGCCAATGTAGTTGGCTTTAACCTTAAAAAAATAAAAAATAAAGAAATCCCTTTTTTACGTAGAAAAATAGGAATCGTTTTTCAGGATTTTCAATTGTTAATAGATAGAAGTGTAAGTGATAACCTATTATTTGTGTTAAAAGCTACTGGTTGGGTAGATAAAGTTACTATGCAAAGAAGAGTTCACGAAGTGCTTGATAAAGTAGGTTTAGATACCAAAGGATTTAAGTTACCCCACCAACTTTCTGGTGGAGAACAGCAGCGAGTAGTTATTGCAAGAGCATTACTTAATGACCCTGAGCTTATTTTAGCAGACGAACCAACCGGAAACCTTGATCCAGAGAGCTCTGAAGGTATTATGCAACTTTTATTTGATATTAGTAAAACTGGAAGAGCCATCATTATGGCTACCCACGATTATTCTTTGTTTAAAAATTTCCCAGCAAGAACAATAAAATGCGAAAATGGCAAGGTAGTTGAAGAAAAACAAATTATAATTTAGGGAAACAATAATTCTATCAGCTTGTGGGTATTATTTTTATTGGTAAACCCATTGCTTAATAATATTTTTTCTCTTTCAATTACTGCCTCTTTACTAAAAGGAATAGTAAACACTCTTTTTATTTCCGATTTTAAATCATCAGTGGTGTCCTTAACTAAACATAAACTTTCTAAGCCAGTATTCTCAATCATTGGCGTATTAACTATGCAATGTCTTCCTTTATACAAAGCAGCTAAAAGCTTCAGTTTTATTCCAGTAGCTTGAAAAGTGGGTAAAATATTTATTTGAGCATTTTCAATCAGTTCATCTATTTTACGATTGTTGATTTTGTTGCGAAGTTTGACATTTCTGTTTTTAATAATTGTTTGTCTTAATTCTAAAGAAGCATTGTTGCCAGCAATAATCAAAGGAATACTCAAATCGTTAAAAACCTCATTCACCAAATAAATTGCTGCCTGATTGTTTTCTCCTACCGATAAGGTTCCATGGTATAAAGCATAGCTGCCCAATCCTTCCTTTATTTGTACTGATTCGTGAGGATGAAAAGCACTAATAACACTAACATTCTTATATTTTCCAGCTAAATAGATGGCATCATTTTTTGAAATTGCTGCTATCCCATTGGCATGATTAAGTATATTTTCGTATCGTTTCAGCTTGGCAGCTTCATTTAAAAAATAATATCGTTTAAAAAGTTTTTTCTCAACATTTGCCAAACTATTGTAATAGTTATGCTCGATATTATGCATACGAACAATTTTTTTCCTTTTCTTCAAGCGTTTGTCAGACAAAAAATAGCAAGAGTGTAAACCTTCAAACAATATAGGGAAATCATCTTTTAACAAATTATTTATTAAATCTTCAGTGGAACGACTGGCAACAATATAAGGTGTTTTTCCAAAAAGGTTGGTTTTGTATATATTGCGTTTATAGTAGGTAACGCTTTCGCAATAATCATTTAATTTTGCCGATTTATTTCTGCTATATTCGAAGCAATGTAAATGTATCTTAATACCAGCTTCTTTAAGTGCTTTTAATTTGTAGTAAACATCAATTACTCCACCATAATTTGGTGGATAAGGAATATCAAATGAAATAACGTGTAAATATTTTTTTTCTTTAGATGAAAGGTTCATAAGCTTTTATCAACAGTTTTTTTTCATTTTCCCAACAAAGTTCTTTCTTTGCAATAATAAGATTTTTTTTCCAGTATTCCAACTTGTTTTGATTATTCAAAATCTCATTAATTTTGTTTGCAATATGAATAGGTTGATGATTATCAATAGTTTCTCCTATCTGATATTGCTCAATAATACTTTGTATTTCAACCAACTTAGATGATAAAATAGGAATTCCCGCATATATATAATCAAATAACTTATTTGGTAAGCTATAACGATAATTGATATTTGTGTCTTTGTCGAAAGTTAATCCTAAATCGGCTTTCGATGTATATTGATAAAGTATATCAGAAGTT
>MNXO01000180.1:2316-8951 GCA_001872995.1 Bacteroidetes bacterium CG2_30_32_10
CAGGAATAACATCTCCACTTCCCACAATACAAAGAATGGCGTTTTCTATAAATTCCATAGCCATTACTGCTTCTTCAGCACCTCTATCTATATTAATCCCAGCACCTTGAAGTATGATGAGATGTTTATCTTCTGGCAAACTCAATTCTATCTTTGTTTTTAATTTTCCAATTGTTTTTGTTAGTGGAATATTTCTAACCACTATCAATTGTTTACCATATTCCTTTTTATATAAGTCTGCAATAGATCTGTTAACTGTTATTATTACTTTCAATTTCGGAAATATACATTTTTCAATTTTACGCCAAATTTTCTTTTTAAATTTACTATGCTCCAATTCGGGTACACCAGTGAAATATTCGTGACTATCATACACAATAGGCGATTTTTTTATTTTATGTATGAGAAAGTTGGGTAATAGTGTGTCTAAATCATTTGCAATAAGCAAATTTGATTTGTGAAAAAGCAAAAAAAAGAATAATCTGATGTTGTATTCTGCATAAAACAAAGGACCTTTATTGAATAGAAGCAACATTCTTTTTGTTTTATATGGTTTTTCAATGATGGGTAAACTATTTTTTAGTTTTCTACCAACCATTAAGACCTCAAATCCCAACTCAACAAGTGTATTGGCGGTTCTATCCACTCTTTGGTCGGTTGCTAAATCGTTAATTACTGATATTATTGCTTTTTTCAATTTGTTTAATATGGATATTTGTTGCGAAGTTATTGATTTTATTAAAATAAGTTATCTAAAATTTTAAATAATCGCAGTTTTAAATTAATTTTGAAGAAAAAATGGATGGAAATCAGAAAAAATATTTCTCTTAAACAATACAATACCTTCGGGATTGATGTTAATGCAAATGTATTTGTTGAAGTTGCTTCGCTATATGATATTAAAGAGTTTTTAACGGTATATAGAACGAAATTCAGTAGTTTACCATTGCTTTTATTGGGTGGTGGTAGCAATATGTTGTTTACTAAAAATTTTGAAGGCGTTGTTTTAAAAATTAACACCAAGGGTATTGATATTATTGATGAAAACTCAGAAAATATATTTGTAAAAGCCTATTCGGGTGAAGTTTGGGAAACATTTGTTGAATATTGCATCGATAAAGGTTGGTCTGGTATAGAGAATCTCTCTTTAATTCCTGGTAATGTTGGTAGTTGTCCTGTGCAGAACATTGGAGCTTATGGCGTAGAAGTAAAAGATGTAATATTTGAGCTTGAAGCAATTAATATTCATACAGGTAATGTAGAAATATTTCAAAACAAAGCCTGTAACTTTGATTATAGAGATAGTATTTTTAAAAAAGAATTAAAAAATCAATATATCATTTATTCTGTGGTATTCCAATTAAATAAAAAGCCCATTTTTAAGACACAATATGGTGCTATAGAAGATGAATTAAAAGCTATGTCGGTAACAACTCCAGATATTAAATCAATTGGCAAGGCAGTTAGCGCAATAAGACGTAAAAAACTCCCAGACACCAAAGAGATGGGTAATGCAGGAAGTTTTTTCAAAAATCCTAATGTTTCACCAGTATTTTTTAAAGAGCTTAAATTGAAATTTCCGAAGATTATTGCCTATAAATTGCCAGATGGTAGGTATAAATTGGCTGCTGGTTATTTAATAGAGGCATGTGATTGGAAAGGAAAAAGGGTAGGGGAGTGCGGCGTTCATGAAAAACAATCTTTAGTGTTGGTAAACTATGGAAAAGCATCGGGTAAAGCAATTGCAGATTTAGCATCAAATATTCAAAATTCTGTTTTTCAAAAATTTCATGTAAATTTAGAAACGGAAGTAAATATTTTTTAAAAAAAAAGTATTTTTATATAATAATACTTTACAAAAAAAAGTTAATAGATATAGTAATTATAAAACAATTAAAATAATACATAATGAAACTATTACTAAACATCACAAAATCATTTGCTTTGATTTTTTTAGTGCTCACAACTAATTTGAAACCTATGGTTTTATTGGCTCAAACGGTTTATCCAATTTATTATCATGTTATTACTTTGCAAAAAGATTCTATTCAATTAGACAATAGAAACTTTTATATCAAATCAATTGTTGATTGCCGTGCTGACACTACTAATATTGGCATCATTAAAGAAGGTTTGTTTGATAACAAATACCCAGCTAAATTAGATACCAACTTAAGCCTTTCTTTGACAAAATATTTTGATGAATTGATGCCAGCGATGCAAGCACAAACACCTATTATTATTAAAATTACTCGTTTTAATATTGTAGAAAAGGCTGATGCAAACACCGACAATGGCACAACAACTATTGCTATGGAGTTTTACACTCAACACGATAATACTTATTCTAAAATATTTGAAACTGAACAAATCACCCAATACACATATTTTGATGTTACTAAATTGCACGAGCAATATATTCGTGAAACGCTTAAAAAATGTATTAAAGCATTTTCTTTCTCAAAAAATTATATAGAAACAGCTCCAATTACTTATAATCAATTAATTATTCCTTCACCCATTGATTATACCTACAATGAACCATCATCATTTAAACCGAAAGCTTATTATTCTAAAGTTAATTTTACAATAAGTGGTGGTTTTGGCTATTTTATGGGTAAATTTCCTCAAGAAATGCCGAAAGAACTAAAAAATTATGTAAAAGGAATGCGATTTGCAGAAAATTTTGCTACTGATTTTAGTTTCTTTTTAACCAAAAAAATTGGAGTTGGCTTCAATTTTGCCAATTATACTTCCAATAATTCTATTGATTACTTTAAAATTTCTGAAAAAGAAATAATTATTGCAGAGGGAAGCATTGCCAATAATATCAATATTAAAAGATATGGACCAAGTATTAGTTACCGTAAATTATTAGATAAAGACAATTTAGTTCTTAAAGGAACTCTTTTTCTTGAGCGCTTACATTACACGGATGAAGCTGTTTTATTCAATAAACCTAATAAAATTGATGCTTACACTTCTTGTTTAGTTGGTAATTTTGGAATAGATTATTTTCTTTTTAAAAACATAGGATTAAACTTCGCTTTATCAGCGGTATGGGGCAATATTAAGAAAATGGAAGTCAATGGGATTGCTACTGAATTAGAAAAAAAATCAAGCTTGTTACGAACTGATGTGAATGTTGGTATCACATTATGTTATTAAACAATGGGTTGCAACCCATTGTTTAGATGGATAGGCTATAAAGCATCAGATAGGAAAGAAAATTATGTGAATTTTGGAAGGAAAACCTAGTAGCCTCAAGTCTATCAGCCTTAATAAATAAAAATCATTTATCAAATAACCTTATGCCCGATATAATTCAATTACTACCCGATTTTGTTGCAAACCAAATAGCTGCGGGAGAAGTGATTCAAAGACCTGCTTCAGCAGTGAAAGAACTTCTCGAAAATGCCGTTGATTCAGGTGCTACCGAGATAAAATTAATAATTAAAGATGCGGGTAAAACACTTATTCAAGTTATTGATAATGGCAGTGGTATGTCAGAAACTGATGCCCGTATGTGTTTTGAACGTCATGCGACTTCCAAAATCAAAGAAGCTAAAGATTTGTTTTCAATTAAAACCTTAGGTTTTCGCGGCGAAGCACTTGCTTCTATTGCTGCAATTGCTCAAGTAGAACTTAAATCAAAGAAAAAGGGCGAACTAACTGGTACTACCATTACTATCGAAGGTTCTCAGATAAAAGAGCAACAAATTTGCAATTGCCCTGAGGGAACCACGTTTATAATTAAAAATTTGTTTTTTAATGTTCCTGCCCGTCGCAATTTCTTGAAATCGAATGCTGTTGAAACCAACCATATTATTGACGAATTTCTGAGAGTTGCACTTACATATCCTGATATTAGCTTTTCAATGTATAATAATAATGCGGATGTTTATATATTGACGGCAAGCTCATTGCGACAACGTATTATTTCTGTTTTTGGTAACAACTATAATCAAAGAATTGTTCCCATAGAACAGCAAACTGACATTGTTTCAATAAGTGGATTTGTTGGTAAACCTGAATTTTCCAAAAAAACAAGGGGCGAACAATACCTTTTTGTGAATAACCGTTTTTTTAAACACCCTTATCTGAATCATGCCATTGAAAATGCTTATGAAGAATTGATGCCTTCAAAATCTTACGCACCCTATTTTATCTATTTTCAAATTAACCCCCAAACCATTGATGTAAACATACATCCTACCAAAACAGAGATAAAATTTCAAGATGAAAAAATAATTTATTCTTTGCTTCGCTCTGCTGTTAAACATGCATTAGGTAAACATAGTTTAACTCCTAGTTTAGATTTTGAAGTAGAACAAAGTATTGCGAATATTCAACCTTTGAAAAAAGATGCACCTATTATACTTCCTACAATAAGCATAAACCCTAATTATAATCCGTTTAAGTTTGAAAATAAGTCTTTTTCAAAAAATACAAATCTTAATAATAAGACGAATAAAGAAAATTGGGAAAAATTATACCCCAATGAGCCTATTAAAAATGAGAATATAAATACTGATATTCCAGAAAATAAGATAATTCAAAAAACATTTAGCCCCAATTGGGATAATGATACAATATACAGTGATAAACAAGCGGTGTTTCAATTTAAATGCACCTATATTCTTACTCAAATAAAATCGGGTTTATTGGTAATCAATCAACAAAGGGCTTCGGAAAGAATACTGTACGATAGGTATATTAAAATGCTCGGTAATAGTAAATCATTTAGTCAACAACTGTTGTTTCCTCAAACTATTCAATTGTTGCAAAGCGATGCGATCATATTAAAAGAAACTATTGATTTGTTAAATGGAGTTGGTTTTGATATCAATGAGTTTAGTGCTGACACCTTTGTGGTAAATGGAGTTCCCACTGATTTAATGAATGATAATATACAGAATGCCATAGAAAACATTATCCATAATTACAAACAAGATTTACCTAAAGAAGTTTCGGAGAAAAGAACCAGAATAGCTTATGCAATGGCGAAAAATTCATCAATTAAACAAGGAAAACAATTACAAATCGAAGAAATGAATTCGTTGATTGATAATTTATTTGCCTGCCAAACACCACAATCAACACCAAATGGGAAAACTGTTTTTACTATTGTTGAAACTGAGGAGTTTGAAAGAAAACTCAAGTAAAACTACCTTGCATATAGCAAAGTTATTTTTTTTAAATCAAACTTAATAGTTCTTGTAATTTGATGGCTTTCGTATCTCCATTTCCAATTATTTGAATTGGTAGAAGGAGTATTCATACGTGCTTCGCTGCCTAATGAAAGTAAATCCTGCATAGGTGTAATTGCAAATACAGCTACAGATGACCAGACAAGGCGAATTAAATTCCAGTTAATTTTTGTTTCTTTGCAATCGAGGTAGTTTTTAATAAATTTACGTTCATTTCTGTTTAATGTTTTGTGCCATCCTATAAGGGTATCGTTATCGTGCGTTCCAGTGTATACGACAGAATTTGGAATGTAGTGATGTGGCAAAAATCCATTAGCGCCATCACTGCCAAATGCAAATTGCAGTATTTGCATTCCTGGAAAACCCAATTGATCTCTCAATTTAAATACTTCTTTTGTTGTAGCACCTATATCTTCAACTATTATTGGATAACTTCCTGACTTTTTCCTCACATGTTTAAAGAAATCAAGTCCGGGTCCCTTTTCCCACTTTCCGTTTATAGCTGTTTGTTCTCCGAATGGTACTTTCCAGTATCTTACAAAACCAATAAAATGATCGATACGCACAATATCAACTATTTTATAGAGATGATTAAATCTTTTTACCCACCATTTATATAGTTTTTTTTTAGAATTTTGCCAATCGTACAATGGATTGCCCCACAATTGACCTGTTTTACTGAAAAAATCGGGTGGCACGCCCGAAACACTTATTGGGGTTTTGTTTTTATTAAGTTGAAAAAGTTCATAATTTGCCCATACATCGGCACTATCGTGTGCAACAAATATGGGGATGTCTCCAATTATCTGCACATTGGCTTTATTGGCATAAGCTTTTAGTTTGTTCCACTGGGTGTAAAATAGGTATTGTACAAAACGATGGTATTGTATTTCGTCTTTTAAAAGAATACTATATTCTTTAAGTGCTTTTGCCGAACGGTTTTTTAATGTTGCATTCCATTTAAACCAGGGTTTGTTGTCGAAATGCTCTTTAATTGCCATATAAAGACTAAAATCTTTGAGCCAGCCTTTGTTCTTCGAACAGAAGAGTTTGTAGGCTTCAATTTTCGAATTATCACTTAAAGAAAAGAATGTTTTATATGCTTTTTTAAGTAAAGGAAATTTAAATGCAGCTGCCTTATCAAATTCGGCTTCTGTATCGCTGAAAATATAATCTATTTCGAAGTCAGTTTCGGCAAGTAAGCCTTCTTCCTGCAAAAGTTCGAGGTCGATAAGCAATGGATTGCCAGCAAAGGCAGATATGTTTTGATAAGGACAATTTTCTATTCTACTAGGACCCATTGGTAATATTTGCCACAGCTTTTGTTTGGTTGCTTTCAGAAAATTAACAAAAAAATAGGCTTCTTTGCCAAGAGTTCCAATGCCATATTTTCCCGGAAGGGAAGTAGGATGAAGGAGAATGCCG
>MNXO01000175.1 GCA_001872995.1 Bacteroidetes bacterium CG2_30_32_10
TATAATTTATTTAAGCATTAAAAACAAAGTTGCTAACAGAAATTCATTATTTCTGGTTATTATCTGGTTTTCAAAATATATTTATCTTAGATTATCTTTGTAAAAATATTGTGGATTAAAAAAAATTGATGTCATTTAATGTTTATACCATTCAGCATACATTTTATAGTTATGAGAAATGCGGTTTAGTAAGTTTTTGGTTAGCTCTTGACCAATTTCCTTTATCTTTTTAGCAGGAGTTCCACCATATATAAAACCAGATTCAAGATGACTGTTTTCAAGTACAACAGAACCTGCTGCAATAATTACATTTTCTTCAACTATGGCATGGTCCATCACAATAGCACCCATTCCCACCAAAACATTATCTTTGATAGTGCATCCATGAACAATTGCATTGTGGGCTATAGAAACATAATTGCCAATTGTTGTAGGAGCAGTTAAATAAGTACAATGAATAACTGCACCATCTTGAATATTTACATAATTGCCAATACGAATTGAATTTACATCGCCACGCACAACAGCATTAAACCATACACTACAATAATCTCCCATAATTACATCGCCTACTATGGTGGCATTGTCTGTAAAATAACATTCTTTTCCAAATTGGGGTGTAAAGCCTCTTACAAGAACTATTAAAGCCATAATTATTTATTTTTAGGATAATTAATTGAGAAATGCAACCCCCTGCTTTCTTTTCTTTGGGTAGCCATTTTGATAATAAGGTATGCTACTGCAATTAAATTTCGGAGTTCGCAAATTTTAAAATTTAGAAGGGATTTATCATATAATTCTTCAGTTTCTTTGTGAATAATTTGCAGTCTATCCATTGCTCTTTTTAAACGTAAGTTGGAACGAACAATACCCACATAGCTGCTCATTATGCTTTGGAGTTCTTTTATAGTTTGAGTAATTAAAATCATTTCTTCGTTTAATACCATTCCTTCGGCATCCCAATCAGGGATTTCATTACAATAATCAGTTGTTTTAATTGCATTAATAGCATCTATGCTTGCTCTGTGAGAAAATACTAAAGCTTCGAGGAGCGAATTAGAAGCCAAACGATTGGCTCCATGCAAGCCAGTTGAAGAACATTCACCTGAAGCGTATAGATGGTGAATGGAGGTTCTTGCATGTTCATCTACTTTAATTCCGCCACAAACATAATGAGCAGCAGGTACTACAGGAATCATATCTTTAGAAATATCAATTCCCAAGCTAAAGCATTTGGCATAGATATTAGGGAAATGGTTGATTAAATCGTTTTTTTCAAGATGCCGACAATCAAGATAAACAAATTCATCGCCACTTATCTTCATTTCATTATCAATAGCTCTGGCAACTATATCTCGTGGAGCGAGCGATTTACGCCTATCATATTTTTGCATAAATTCTTCTCCTTTTTGATTTTTAAGAATTCCTCCAAAACCTCTTACAGCTTCACTGATTAAATACGAAGGTTTCTCAGATGGATTGTATAAGGAGGTAGGATGAAATTGAATAAACTCCATATTTTCAATCATTCCTTTGGCTCGGTGAACCATAGCTATTCCATCTCCCGTGGCAATAGGAGGGTTTGTTGTTGTATTGTAAACATTTCCAGCTCCACCAGTTGCCATTAGGGTTGTTTTGGCAAGTATAGTTTCTATTTCGTTAGAAACTTCATTAAATATATAAGCTCCAAAACAGTTTACGTCAGGGGTTTTTTTGTTAACAATAACACCTAAATGATGTTGGGTTAATAAATCAATAACAAAAGCATTTTCCACAATCTCAATGTTTGGATGAGCAATTACTCTATCAAGTAATGCACTTTCAATTTCCTTACCGGTATTGTCTTTATGGTGTATTACTCTAAATTCGGAATGTCCACCTTCTTTAGCTAAATCATATTTTCCAGTTGTTGTTTTGTCAAATTCAGCACCCCAAGCAACTAAATCTTTAATTCGTTCAGTAGATTCTTTGATTGTAAATCGAACCACTTTTTCGTTACATAAACCATCGCCTGCAATCAAAGTATCAGCAATATGCTTTTCGTAACTATCGGGTGAATACATAACTGCAGCAATTCCGCCTTGGGCTAAGCGTGTGTTAGTTTCTTCGGCTTTTCCTTTTGTAATAATACATACTTTGCCAAAATCAGCGACTTTCAACGCATAACTAAGACCAGCGATACCAGAACCTATTATTAAAAAATCTACTTTTCTTCTTGCCATTAGTTTTTAATTTATAAATTTAATAATTTTTCTTCAGGACTTTTACCTTCAAAGATTGTATTTATTGGGTTTTCAATCATTTCTTTTATTGTTTTTAATAAACCAACAGAATCTTTGCCATCAATAATACGATGGTCATAAGACAAAGCGATATACATCATAGGTCGTATTTTAACTTTGCCATTTAATGCAATAGGTCTATCAACAATATTGTGCATTCCCAGTATGGCACTTTGAGGAGGATTAATGATAGGTGTTGAAAGTAAAGAGCCAAAAACGCCACCATTAGTGATGGTAAACGTTCCTCCAGTCATTTCGTCAATACTAATTTTATTGTTTCTTGCTTTTGTAGCTAATTCTTCAATTTTTAAATCAATTTCGGGTAAAGTAAGGTTCTCCACATTTCTAATTACGGGTACCATCAAGCCTTTTGGAGTGCTCACTGCAATACAAATATCCATATATTTGTAAAATATAATATTCTCACCATCAATAGCAGCATTACAATAAGGATATTTTTCTAATGCCACGCAAACAGCTTTGGTAAAAAAAGACATTAAGCTTAGTTTCACTCCATGTTGCTTAAAATATAACTCTTTATATTTTTTTCTTATAGCAATGATGGCAGACATATCAACTTCGTTAAATGTAGTTAGCATTGCCGTTTGATTCTTAACAGCTACCAAGCGTTCAGCAAGTTTGCGTCTTAAGGAAGTTAGTTTAGTTGCTTCAAAATTTCTATTGTGATTAGCTGATTTTTGATTGATTAATTTAGAGTTATAAGATTTTAAGCCTATAGCGTCAATTACATCTTTTTTAGTAATTCTTTTGCTTTTATTATTTATTATTTCTTCAATATGAATATTGTTTTCATTCAATATTTTCAAGGCTTGTGGAAAAACTGAAATATTGCTTTCAGCTTTATTTTGCATTGTTGTTTGTTTTTGTGTTTGTTCTATCTTATTATCAGCAATTATAGTCTCCTTTTTAATTGAAGTATTGGGTTTAATAATACTTGTATCAATGGTGCCTATTACAGTTCCTATTGGCAAAGTCTCCCCATTTTTAATTAATATTTTTAACAAACCAGCATCGCTTGAGCTAATTGTTAGTGTAGCTTTATCTGAATCTATTTCGGCAATGTCTTGATTTATTTCAACAATATCTTCATCATTCACCAACCATTTTGTAAGTTCTACTGTTGTTATGGATTCACCAGGTGAGGGTATCTTAATTTCTACTATCATAATTCAGATTTCATTAAAGTTGTTACACATAGTTGCATACATTCGTTGCAAACATTTTCGCAATTGCATTCTTCAAAAGCTTTTTCAATAATCTTTTGTTGTTGGATTTTATGGAACTTGCTTGCACCAGTTGCAGGACTTGCACTTGGAGGGCGAGCAATTACTCTGATGCCTTTAATTTTATAATTACTGCTTATAAAAGACCAAGCTCCCATATTTACAGGTTCTTCCTGAACCCATATAATACTTTCAGCTTTTTCATATTTTTCAATAATATTATTAATTTGAGATAGGGGGAAAGGATATAATTGCTCAACTCTAATGATGGCAGTTGTATCATCTAACTTTTGTCCTTTTCTAATAAACAATTCATAGTATATTTTTCCACTACATAAAAGGATTCTTTTTATTTTTTCAGATGAAGCTTGTTTATCGTCAATTACTTCCATAAAATTAACATCAGAAAGTTCCGCCAATGAAGAAACACACAATGGATGACGCAAGAGACTTTTAGGAGTAAAAATGATTATTGGTTTTCTATAATCTCTTACCATTTGCATACGTATAGCGTGAAAAAAGTTGGCAGGAGTGCTACAATTAAGTATTTGTAGATTATTGTGTGCACATAATGATAAAAAACGTTCTAATCTAGCACTTGAGTGTTCTGGTCCTTGTCCTTCGTAACCATGAGGAAGGAACATCATTAATCCGCACATTAATTTCCATTTTTCTTCTGCACTGCTGATGTATTGGTCTATTATAATTTGAGCTCCATTAAAGAAATCACCAAATTGAGCTTCCCAAATAGTTAATGCGTATGGGGTTGAAATAGAATATCCGTATTCAAAGCCAAGAACCGCATATTCAGAAAGCAATGAATTATAAATTTCGAAAGTAGCCTGCTCTTTATTAATGTTAGCAAGAGGTATATATTCATCTTCAGTATCTTCTATCTTAAGAATTGCATGGCGGTGAGAAAAGGTTCCTCTTTCTACATCTTGACCACTGATTCTTATGGGATAACCTTCATCAAGCAATGAAGCATAAGCTAATAATTCGCACATTCCCCAATCTAATTTATCTGTTACTTCAATCATTTCTAGTCTATCTGCCATCAATTTGGTGATTTTCTTAAATAATTGAATATGTTGTGGAATGTTAGTAATTTTTCTTGCTAGATGAATAAGGATATCAGAATCAACTTTAGTTATAGGAGTTTTTAAAAGTTCGTCAGCAGAAACTTTTTTAATGCCTTTCCAAGAAGATTGCATAAAAGGAGTAATGTTTCCTTTCATAATCAATTGTGCATTTGCAAATTCTGATTCCAATTCACTTAAAAATTCTGATTTTATTTGATTAGCAAATGCAACATCAATTACTTTGTCTTCTATTAAACGATTTGAATAAATAGTATAAGGATTTGGATGTGTTTCTATTATTTTGTAAAGTATAGGTTGTGTAAAGCGAGGTTCGTCGCTTTCATTGTGTCCCCATTTACGATAGCAAAGCAAGTCAATAAACACATCTCTTTGAAACTTTTGTCGAAATTCCATGGCAAGGTTTATTGTATAAACAACAGCTTCCACATCATCCCCATTTACATGAAAAATTGGAGATTGTATTGTTTTTGCAACGTCAGTACAATAGGTGCTAGAACGGGCGTCTAAATAATTGGTTGTGAAACCAAGCTGATTATTAACAATTAAATGAATAGTTCCACCTGTTTTATAACCATCTAATTGAGACATTTGCAAAACTTCATATACAATACCCTGTCCAGCAATAGCAGCATCTCCATGAATTATTATACCTGCAATTTGGGAGGCATCTTTTTTGTAATCATTATCAATTTTAGCTCTAACAATACCTTGAACTACAGGACTAACCGCCTCAAGATGTGATGGATTGGGAGCTAAGCTTAGATGAATGTGATTATTGTATTTTGTAACATAGTCTGTAGAAAATCCAAGATGGTATTTAACATCACCTGCTAAGAATTGTTCATCATATTCTTTTCCTTCAAACTCGCTAAAAATAGCTGAATAGTGTTTTTGAAGAATATTTGCTAACACATTTAGTCTGCCTCGGTGCGACATTCCAATTATAAATTCTTTTATACCAGATTGTTCGCCATGTTCAATAATGGAATAGAGTGCAGGAATAAGTGTTTCGGCTCCTTCAAGAGAAAAACTTTTTTGACCAGGAAACTTTTTATGAATAAACTGTTCAAAATTTACCGCTTTATTGAGTTGTTGTAGAATTTCTATTTTATCTTTATCAGTATAATTAGGCGTATTTTTAGATTTTTCTATTTTTACCTTCAACCATTCGACGATTTCTGGAGAACGAATGTACATATACTCAATACCAATGGATTGGCAATAAGTTTGTTGCAAATGAGCAACAATTTGTTGAAGTTTACTTTTCCCTATTCCTATTTCATTTCCTGCTAGGTATTCTTTATCAAATTCTGCCTCGGTAAGTCCAAAATTATCAATAGAAAGTGTGGGAAAATAGTTGCGTCTATTTCTAACAGGATTAGTTTTGGTAAAAAGATGTCCTCTTTCTCTATAAGCATTGATTAAATCAATGACATTAAATTCATCGCTTGAGAAATTGCTGCCAATATTGTTTTCTTTAAGATTTAACTTAGCAAAATCGAAACCTTCAAAGAATTTTTTCCACCCAATATCAATTGAATCGGGATTATTCTTATATTTTTGATATAGTTCCTCAATAAAAGAAGGTTCAGCATTGCTTAAATAAGAATAATTATCCATAATTGTGTTCAACTTATTAATAAATTCTGGTGTATATCTAATATTGATATCAAAATTAAAATAATTTTCAAAATTAATGAAACTCTTTTATCTATTTGGAAATTTATGTATTTTAGTATAAAATATAAATGGTAACTTATATAAATTGCAAAAAATTAATAAATTTGCTTTTAATTTAATATAATCATAATTTTTAATACTATAAACTTAAAATAATTGAAAATACTGAAAGACCCGAGTAAAGTATATGGATTAAACTTTACTAACGAAGAGATAGAAAATGCCATAAAAAACAATAAATTATTAACTCTTGACCTTGAAACAAGCCATTTATGTAACTTAAAGTGCGTTTATTGTTATGCTAGTTCTGGGAAAAAACTAAGTAATGAGCTTTCTATTAATGAATTAAAAGACATTGTAAAGCAAGCAAAAGATTTAGGAGCTAGAAATATAAGTATTATTGGTGGTGGAGAACCTTTATTGTTTAAACCTATCATAGAATTAGTAAATTATATACACGAACTAGGCTTAGAACAAGATATCTTTACCAATGGCACTTGTATTACAAAAGAAATAGCAGAACAACTATTGAAAATGAAAGTTCAATTAGTTGTAAAAATGAATAGCTTAAAACCAGAAGTTCAAGATTATTTAGTTGGAGTTGATGGTACAGGAGTTAAAATAATGGAAACGCTTCAAATGTTGCAGGATATTGGTTACAACAATAATAATTTATTAGGAATAGAATCAATTATATGCAAACAAAACATCGCAGATATGCCAGAAATGTGGCAATGGGCTCGCGATAGAAACATTATCCCATATTTTGAGATGATTACCTTTCAAGGAAGAGCGAAAACACAGGACTTGAATGTTACCATCGAAGAACTAGAAAAACTTTTTTATCAACTTCTAAAAATTGATGAAGAAAAATATGGTTATACTTGGAATCCGCATCCTCCAATTGCAGCTTTAAGTTGCAATAGACACTATTATAATTTAGTGGTTGCTTCTAATGGTTTTGTGTATCCATGTGTTGGAGTAGATATAAAACTTGGAAATACACGACACCATAAATTAGCCGAAATCATTCAAACCTCTCCTATTTTAAAATCTTTAAGAAATATGAAAGAAAATATACATGGCTCTTGCAAATCTTGTAAACAAAACATTGATTGCTATGGTTGCAGAGGTATGGCATATCATTTAACTGGCGATTGTTTTGCATCAGACCCTCTTTGTTGGTTTAATGAAAAGAAAATTACAATTAAAAAAGATGGTTCTATAATCTAAATAAAATTTAAAATGAAATATGCATTAATTACTGGTGGTTCAAGAGGAATAGGTAGAGCTATTTCTATTAAATTGGCAGAGCAAGGATATTATGTTCTTATAAATTACTGTTCAAACATAGAAGAAGCTCTTAAAACACTTGAAATAGTTAAAAATAATGGTGGCTCTGGAGAAATATTGAAATTCGATATTTCTAAACAAGAAGAAATTGAAAAGTCTTTGGACGATTGGTATTCAAGAAATAAAGAACAACATATTGAAGTGTTAATTAATAACGCAGGCATTCGTAAAGATACTTTAATGATGTGGATGAAAAACGAAGAATGGATGGATGTGATTAACACCAATCTTACTGGTTTCTTCTTTACTACTCGTTTATTGCTTAAAGATATGTTGATAAACAAATATGGTAGAATTGTAAATATTGTTTCCCTTTCAGGAATTAAAGGGTTGCCTGGTCAAGTTAATTATTCAGCGGCAAAAGCAGCAATAATAGGAGCAACTAAAGCCTTAGCACAAGAAGTTGGAAAAAAGAAAATTACGGTGAATGCCGTTGCACCAGGATATATTAAAACTGATATGACCAAAGATTTAGTTGAAAAAGATTTAAAAACATTGATACCTGTTGATAGATTCGGATTACCTGAAGAAGTTGCAGAGCTTGTTGGATTTCTTGCTTCAGACAAAGCATCATACATAACTGGTGAAGTTATTTCTATCAATGGGGGAATATATACATAATAATATTTAAATAAAATATAATGAAGAGGGTAGTAATAACTGGTATGGGAATTTATTCTTGTATTGGTAAAGATTTAGAAGAAGTTAAGGAATCTCTATACAAAGGTAAATCAGGAATAATTATAGATGTTGCTCGCAAGGAATTTGGATTTAGGTCTAGTTTAACGGGTATGGTCGAAAAACCCAATCTAAAAGGCAAAATTGACAGGCGACTCCGCATTGGAATGGCAGAACAGGGAGAGTATGCTTATCTTGCAACATTAGAAGCTTTTAAAAATGCCAAGATTGATGATGATTTTTTAATAAAAAATGATGTTGGCATCATCTATGGCAACGATAGCTCTGCATTGGCTGTTGTAAATGGTACCGATATTGTCAGAGAGAAAAAAGACACCATGCTTGTTGGTTCTGGTTGCATCTTTCAATCGATGAACTCTACAGTAACAATGAATTTATCTGTTATTTTCAAATTAAGAGGAATCAATTTTACCATCAGTGCAGCTTGTGCAAGCGGCTCTCATTCTATAGGTATTGGTTATACATTGATTAAATCAGGCTTACAAGATGTTATTTTATGTGGTGGTGCTCAAGAAATCAATCCTTATGCAATGGGTAGTTTTGATGCGCTAAGTGCCTTTTCTATTCGCGAAAACGACCCTACTAAAGCATCACGTCCCTTTGATAGAGATAG
>MNXO01000160.1 GCA_001872995.1 Bacteroidetes bacterium CG2_30_32_10
GTTTATAACTTTATTAAATTTGATTTCTTTGATTGATATGAATTGTAGAGTTTTTAGAGATGCCCTTTAATTAAAGTTCTGTCATATATTTTCTTAGAAAGGTTGATTGTTTCTTTTTGGGTATTGAATTTGTCCATCGCATTAAGGCAAGCATTTTTCGACTGCTCATAATCCAACAACAAACTTTGTTCTAACATACTTTTTGTGTTTTGCATTTTATAAAGTTGGAGTTTTGCTTGTTTAAGTTTAACAATACGCGAACCACTGCTGAATATCGGAATGGTCATACCAACACCTATCATATCTGGTGGGGTAAACGAAAGTGCTTTATCATTAAAGTTCTCGTCGTGTGTATAAAAAGCAGTAATATCTGGCAAAAAAGCAGATTTATTTAATTTTACATTTAATCCTGCTAATTTTTCCTGCGATTCTATAAGCATATAGTCGGGTTGCGATTTCACATCATATTTTTGTAATAACATGGCAGCAATTCTTTCAACCTCAATCATACTATTAATATCTTCTGTAAGTTGAACGTCTGCATAAATATCCATTCCCATCTGAAACTTAAGTAAATTCTTTGCAATTTCACTTTGACGTTTCAACATATCTAAAGCATTCAAAATGGTATTTGTTGTTATTCTGATTTGGTCAACGTCAGTTTCTTCAATTAAACCTACTTTGTTGATAGCCTCAAGCTCAGTGAGTAGTTTGTTGGTGTTTTGATAGGTCGAATCCAAAACTTTTACATTTTCTTCAGCAATTAAAACCAAATAATAAGCGTTAGACACATTTTGTTTTAAATCGTATTCAGATTTGGTAATAGCAATTTCAGACAAACTTTTAAACACTTTAGAAGTTTGAAGTCCTACCAAATAAGCACCACTAAAAATTATTTGTGAAGCAGTGATATCTAAGGTTAATCCCCATTTCAAATCTTTGGTACTAGTGGTGCCTGAAGAATTGTTATTAGCATTGCTTAAGCTGTCTAAGATATGAGTAATATATGGATTTTGCCATTGGGCATTTCCGGCACCAAACATTGCATACAATGGAACAAAATAATCGGATAAAGAACTAAATTGTTCAATTGTTGGCGATAATGTTAGCATATAAGAATATGCAAATTTCCCATTTACCTGAGGTAAACCAATAGCAGTAGTTTCCCAAATTTTTTTCTTAGCTATTTCCAAATCAAGATTAGAATTCTTCATTGTGGGACTATTTTGCATCGCATAATCCTGTGCATCTTTTAAACTTAGTTTAAACGTGCTGTCTTTTTTCGTTTCTTGAGCATTCAGGAACTTTGCAAAGCCCACTCCCAGCAATAATAATATTAATATAAACCGTTTTTTCATTGTGTTGTTCTTTAAAGTTTTGTTTTCATTTTATTTTCTAAATATTCTATGCCATTTTTATTGGCTATACCACGAATATGGTATATAAACAGGGTGTTAAATAATTCGGTAAAAGAGTATTCTTTGGTTAATTCTTCATTATTTAACATGTTTTCAATACGGGCAAGGTAAAAGCGAGCAATAATATCAATATTCATATCATCACGATACAAACCTTGTTTAATACCTTCTTCCATATTTTGTTTGATATTATTAACAATATGTACCTTTCTATACTCAGTATGTATTTTCCATGCCTTTGGGTAGTATTTCTGTAAATCATAGGTAACCGAAGGATGAATGCGCTGCATTTGTTCAGAGATGCTTTTACTTATAATAAGGAGAACGTCAATGGCATTGTCTTTTTCATTAAATAAATTCCCCATTTCGCACTCCGAATTATTAATATGTAAGTTTACCACTTGTTCTATCAAATCATTTTTATCTTTAAATAATTGATATAATGTTTTTTTCGATATACCAAGCTCTCTGGCAACCTCTTCCATGGTAATACTTTTTATACCGCATTTGTATAGAACAGTAGTTATTTTTTCGAGATACTCAATTTTTTTACTTTTTTCTTCCGTCATTTTTTTAAAATAAAATGCAAAGTAAATAAAAATAAACTATGGAAACAAATTTAAGTTCAAAAGTTTTTAAAGTTTATTTTGACTTTTTTTGGCAAAATTAAGAGGTACTTTATTCCTAATAAATAACAAATCGGTAAATGAACGAAATCTCTCTTTAAATTTTTTTGTTGATATATTAAAAAAATAAATTATTTTTGCAGCGGTAAACTAATTTACAATATTTAGTTTACATATTTTATGAAAGCAAGAGAAATAGATATTCAAGCAAGAGTTTTGGAAGTGGCACAAGCACTTTTTTTAAAAAAAGGATATAGCAATGTAACTACTGATAACATTGCTTTTGAAGCTGGTATTACAAAAAAAACACTCTATCGTTATTTTATAAGTAAAAAAGAAATATTAGACCAAGTGGTAAGCCACGTTAAAAATAATCTTACGAATGAGATTTACAGTATTTTGCTTACAGAAGATTTAAGTTTCCCGGAAAAATTAAAAAAGATTATTACTGCTTTTGCTGTAAGTTTATCTGCCATTACCACTGACTTTCTTGCTGATGTTCAAAAAAATGTTCCTGATGTATGGAAACAAATTAATGAATTCAAAAGAGATACTGTTACCAATCATTTTAGCAAGTTATTTGACGAGGGAATTAAAAATGGTCATATTAATAAAAATATAAATAAAGAGTTTACCATTTTGATATTTTTAAGTGCCATTGATAACTTGTTTAACCCCTATTTTCTTAAGCAATTGCCACAAGAAATAATTAAACATATTCCTAATTCGGCAAATGATATTTTAGAAGGCATATTTAAAGTGATTTACGAAGGCATTTTAACCGATGATACTAAACAACAATATAATAATTAAAAAAATTTATAACAAAGTAAACTAAATAATGAGTATGAGTATACCAAAGTGTTTTTGTATGAAAATTAAAACATTAAAAAATTCCCTTTTCATTGCATGTTTTTTAGGGATGTCATTCGTTTCTTTTGGACAAAGCAACAACTTCTTGTCAAGAAGCGAATTGATAAAGAAAGCCATTGATAAAAGCTATCTTATTGCCAATACCAATGCAGAAATAAACAAAACACGAATTGATAGATATAAAACATATCAATCATATCTGCCAAATATCAGTATTAATTCGTCTTACACAAGATTAAATGATGATATATCAATGACTTTACCAACTTTAAAAATACCTGTTTCTTTACCAGGGTTACCTCCAGGTTTTGCACTAGAACCTTCAATACCTCCAATCGTACTTCAAAATAAAAACATTTTTAAAACAGATGTTTCTGCTTCCATGTTATTGTTTTCTGGGTTGAAAGTTCCTTTATTATCGAAAGCAGCTTATCATAAAGAGTTGGCTGAGGGCTATATGATTGAAAAAGAAGAAATAGATATTATGTTAGAAATAACAGATTATTACGATCGACTTGCTCTATTAGACCAATCGCTGATTGTGCTTAACGATAGCAAAATTCGTCTGGATGAAGAAACTGCTTTTGCAGAAAAAGCATATAAAGTGGGTTTGATTTCAGCGTATGATTTGAGCAAAATTGAAATAGTAAAACAAGAATTAAAAGCAAAACAAATTGATATCGACTCAAAACGTAAAATGATTATCTCTAAACTGAATCAAATGACCGATATTTCGAAAGAAGAACTCGAAAACATACACCCATCTCTTGAAATTTGGAACATAGATATCTCGAATACACAAGTAGAATCTCGAACTGAACTAAAATCGCTTAAAGAAGCAATCTATGCAACCGATTACAGCAAAAAAGCAGACTTGACTTCTTATATGCCCAATGTTTTTGCTTTCTCAAAAAAGGAATTGTACACCAAAGACCTATCAGCACTTGACCCAGAATGGTACGTGGGTGTTGGTTTGCGTTGGAATATTTTGGATGGAGGGCAAAATTATCGGAATATGCAAAAAACAAAATTAGATTTATCTATCGCTCAAAACAATTACCACAACACCTTGTCGCTCCTTCAACTAAATATGGAAAAGTCACAATATGAATTAGAAGAAATGAATCAATTAATAAATGTTGCTTCCGAAAAGAAAAATATCGCAATAAAGGGGCTTAAAATTAGCATCAAACAATACGAACTTGGATTAAGTAATATTACAGAACGATTAGCTGCCGAAACTGATTATCAAAATGCTTGCTTGGAATACATACAGTCAATTTACCAACAAAGAATCGCTTGTACAAAATTTTTAGAGGCTAACGGAAGTCTCACCATTGATAAAATAAACTAATCATTCAAATAGAAAAAAATTATGAAAAAAATAAATTATATAATATTAGCAGCAATAGTAATGCTTTCTGCTTGTCATAATGGTTCAAATCTTAAAAACAAGATTGAAGGAAAAGTTAAAAAAGATCAGATTGCAATAGCTCCGAAAGTTCCGGGTAGAATATTAAAAATATACGTGAATGAGTCAGACATCGTAAAAGAAGGTGATACGCTTGCTTTATTGGATATGCCTGATATTGAAGCAAAACTTTTACAAGTAGAAGGGGCATACATTTCAGCAAAAGCTCAATATGAAATGGCATTAAATGGAGCCACACAATATGAGCGAAAACAAATAGAAGCAAAGTATGCTGCCGATTATGAACAATATTTACTTGCCGAAAAAAGTTTTTCACGTATCAAACAGATGTTCAATGATTCGTTAATTGCTACTCAAAAATATGATGAAGTACTTGCTAAATATAATGCATCAAAAGCACAGCTGGATGCTACCCTCGCTCAAAAAAATGACATCGCGAATGGAGTAAGAAAAGAAAAAATCGAAATGGCACTAGGAGATATGAAAAGAGCTGAGGGAGCTTATAAAGAAGTATTGACGGCGTTTAATGAAAGGTATATTATTGCACCAAAAGACATGACTATTGAATCGATAACTCTTAAAGCAGGAGAACTCCTGTTGCCAGGTTATAATTTTATTATAGGATGTGAGTTAGACGGAATATACTTTCGCTTTACAATTAATGAAAAGAAAATAGGCAAATACGAAAAAGACAAAACTTATAATGTGGAAGTTCCTGATAGCAAGTTGATCATACCTTGTAAACTTACTGGTATTAAACAATTAGCCGGGTATGCAAACAAAACATCTAGTTTTGCCAATTACGAATTGGGAGAAGCCGTATATGAATTAAAATTGGTGCCAGAAGATTATTCCATTGTTAAAAACATTTATGTTAATATGACCGTATTATTGGAGGAAGAAAAATGATGAAACGATTTTTTAGCATCGTAAAAAGAGAATTAAAGCATTTTATTTTTACACCTATAGCCATGTTGATATTGTTTGGTGGTCCACTAATCTTTGGATTAATAATAGGATTAGTTTATTTAAATGCCAAACCGCTCGATTTGCCTATTGTGGTAGTTGATGAAGATAATACTATTTTGAGTCAAAATATTATTGAGGCATTGGAAGAAAATCAGTTTTTGAAAGTAATAAAAGTTACCCCCAATGAATTTGAAGCACAAAAATATTTTAGAAACCAAACAGTAGAGGGTATTGTTACTATTCCCTCTCGTTTTGAAGCAGATATTCAACAAAAACGCAATCCCGAAATAGATGTAAATTTAAACGCAATAAACATATTAACATCCAATTATATCAATACAGGTATCATAAAAACATTGAGTACAATTAATGCAGGTATTGAAATTAATAGTTTACAGAAAAAGGGAATGCCGAATAATACAGCTAACGATCAATTTGAGTCATTTAAAATTAATGTGGACCGATATTATAATCCTGAATCAAATTATTTGCGTTTTCTATGGCCCGGTATCACTGGCACTATCTTGCAACAGATTTTTCTTTTGGTAATTGCCATCATATTTGCCAAAGAGTTTGAAAAGAACACTTTCCATGAAATACTAAAATATTCAAAATCAACCACCACCATACTTCTTGCAAAATCTTTTCCATACCTTGTAATGATGACATTCATTTGGATTGGAATGCTTTATTTGATGTATCCTTTATTTCATATTGATATCATTGGCTCATTTTGGGTAATATTGACATTTTCGTTATTATTTATATTATCGTTATTATTTATGGGAGTGATGGTAAGTCTATTATTTCCCACACAATTATTGTCCACGGAAATATTAATGATAATAGCGTCTCCGAGCTTTATTGTGAGTGGTTACACATGGCCCGTATCGCAAATGCCTGTATTTATTCAATATATTGCAAATGCTTTGCCGCTCACCCACTTTTTAAGCGGCTTTAGAAAAATAGTATTTATGGGGAACAATTTGCTTGATGTTAAAAGTGAAATATTTGCATTGCTAATCTTGTTGTTAATTTCTATTACTATTTCTTGGTTTAGTTTGAATTATAAAATTAAAAAAGACAGGAAAAAGGAAATTCAGAACCAATTAAACCTATGGTAATAAAAGACAATATTGATTTTCAAGTTTTTCAACAAATAGCTACTTTAATTTAGGTAAAAAAACATCCGAATAAGATTAAGTTAAAAAACCGACTTTTAGAAAACATAGGCTTTGTAATCTATGGATTAATTATAATAAACTTTGTATCCTAATAATGTACAAGATATAGTTTTTTTATAAAAGGAATAAATAGTATTTTTGCAATTATTGGTTTTGAAAAAATCAGATATTTTATACCACATTCTTCATAAATGAATTATCGTTTTGTTAAAATAACTTCTTTCTATAGGGAATATCTCGATTATTATTATGATAAATATCCTGAAATAAAGAATAAATCATATCAAGAACAATTTCAACACTTGATGGAACAGGATTTTGCTTGGTCAAATTACTATCAAAAAAACTTAAATAAGCTAGGTGTTGAATCTTATGAAATTATCTGCAATGCCAGATATCTGCAAGAAGCGTGGGCGAATGAAAATGGATTTAAGCAAAATGGCAAGCAATTAATTATTGAACAATTAAAAAAAATCAAGCCTGATGTTCTATTTTTTCAGGATACAAGCCTTTTTCACGGGGAATGGGTGAAACAATTAAAAGAGAAAATTCATTCTATAAAAAAAATAATTGGATTCCGATGCAGTCCTTACTCTAATGAACTTGCTGAATTGTTTAACTGCTTTGATTTTATGATTGTATGTTCCAATCAGTTTGTTGATGAATTAAAAAGGTTCGGTTATAAAACGTATGAAATAAACCATGCTTTCGAAAACTCAATTATATCAAAAATTACAAATAATAATTCACAACCTGTAACTGATTTTATTTTTATTGGCTCTATTTTAAGCGGCATCGGCTTTCATAGTCAGAGAAAAAAATTCATAGAAACAATTATAAATAAAAATATTGATTTAACACTTTTTGGAAATGTGCCAGAAATTGGTTCCTTCGATTTAAAATCAAGGCAAGCAGCATTTTTAATGGTTAGATTAATGAAAAAATTAGGAATGAAAAGTTTAATAAATTCTTTACCATTATTAAACAAAGCAATTAATCTAAATTCGATGCCTCAAAAAAACATAATTTCTAAAAAGCTACAAGAAAAAGTACATCCTCCAATATATGGAATCGATATGCTTCAATTATTAAATAAAGCAAAAATTACATTTAATATTCATGCGGACGTATCAGGAAACGCAGCTGCAAATATCAGAATATTCGAAGCAACAGGATGTGGATCGTGTTTACTTACAGACTGGAAACCCAATATTAACAAGTTCTTTGAAGAAGACAAAGAAATAGTAACCTATAAAACCGAAGATGAATGTATAGAAAAAGCATTGTGGCTTATTGAACATAACAACGAAAGAGAACAAATTGCTCAGAGTGGTCAAAAAAGAACATTATCTGAACATAACTACTATAACCGAGCAATACAATTAAACGAAATTATTAATAAAGAATTAAAAAAATATTAATATGAAGCTGTTTTTAAAATTAACCTTCAAACAACTTTTCCATTTTTTAAAAAATCCAAGACAACGCCGATTTATTTACATTGCTTTTAAATATGGCAATAAACAACGGTTCAAAAACATAAAAGTAAAATTTAATGGCTTTAAAATGACTATTGTTGATTCGCTTTCTTTTATTTGGCAATATAAAGATATTTTTAAAGATGAAATATATTTATTTGATAACAATAATAATAAAGAACTAATTATTTATGACTGCGGGGCTAATGTTGGCACAAGTTGTTTGTTTTTCAAAAAACATTTTCCTCTTTCTAAAATCACCGCTTTCGAAGCAGACCCGCATATTGCCAACATCTTAAAAGAAAACATGTATATCAATAACTTATCTGGTATAGAAATCATTAACAAAGCAGTGTGGATTGACAACAAAGGAATTGAATTGTACCCAGATGGCGCAGACGGGGCTTCTGTTTATGGAAAAGGTAATAAAATAAAAATTGATTCTATCAGATTGAAAGACTTATTAAAAGAAGAAGAACAAATAGATATGCTTAAAATGGATATTGAAGGTGCTGAAGCAGATGTAATAACCGATTGCCAAGACAGTTTAACAAATGTTAAGAATTTTTTTATTGAATATCACTCTTTTATTGACCAAAAACAAAGATTATCAGATATTTTGTCGATACTTACAAAAAATAAATTCAGATATTATATACAACCACTTGAGAACCGCATTCATCCTTTTATTAACAAAAAAAACAAAAGTAACAGTCCAATGGATATTCAATTAAATATTTTTGCTTATAAATAATTGGTTTTATGTGCTTATATTGCAAACAATTTGTACCGATGCAACGCAAAAAGATAACTATATTGGCTTAAACTCAATCGTATTTAGGGTCTGCTGAATAACTCTATACTAATTAACAATAAAGAGGAAAATGCTTATATTTGTGTTTTAAAGTGCAAAGGAAAATGCAAAAATCTAGCAAAAAGCCTGCACCAAAGGTGCAATATGTAAGTCCTTCACAAATGACCATAGAAGGATTCGAAACTCCATTTTCAAAACATTTGGATTCA
>MNXO01000107.1 GCA_001872995.1 Bacteroidetes bacterium CG2_30_32_10
TCAGTGCTGGTATTGTTGTTAGGTTTTGTGTAAGGCTTTACATCATTATTGTTATTAGGTTTATTGATGTCAGTGCTGGTGTTGTTGTTAGGTTTTGTATAAGGTTTTACATCATTATTGTTATTAGGTTTATTGATGTCAGTGCTGGTGTTGTTGTTAGGTTTTGTGTAAGGCTTAACATCATTAGTAGTATTTGGCTTATTGTTGTTAGGTTTTATTGAAGAACCTGAAGTATTAATGTCAGAAGAAGGTTTTGTAGTGCCAGTAGAAACGTAATTATTATATTTGTCGCCAAACGTTAAATTATTTCTTCCATTAGAATTGGAACTTATAGAATTTCTAGAACCGTAGTAATAAGAGTTGTTGTCATAACTATTATAGTAATTGTCGTATGCACCAGCATAGTAGCCATCCCAGTATCCATTGTTATATCCATTCCAATAGCCATTGTTATATCCATTCCAATATCCATAGTTATAACCACCCCAATAACCGTAAGGGCTTCCCCAATAATTATTATATCCATAATACCCATAATAAGGACTGTAGTAATGATAATAAGAAGGATACCACCAATTATAACTAGTGTATATACTAACTCCCCAGAAAGAAGGGTTGTAGTTATACCAGTAATAATCAGTATAATAATCATCATAATAGCTCCATCCGCTATAATTGCAAGTATGGAATCTTCTCAATCTTGAAGAATAAGAATAATCATAATAATCATCATAATAATTATTTGTCACGTAAGTAGTACCATCATCTCCAGAATATGTTTCAGTAGTAGTGTAATTTGGGTCAGTTCCTGAATTATCAGAATAATTAGAATTATCAATAGAACCATCATTTGAATTGTAATTCCCCGAATTGTCATTAGAGGAATTATTATCGGTAGGATTTACATTAGAAACTGTATTGTTATTGTTGTTTCCAGAATAATCTTTCCTTGTGTTATACACATCGTCATTAGGTGATGAATTTGTATGATGTGTGGTAGTGCATGCAGCAAGGGAAATAACCGATAGAGCGAGTAATTTTGCTAATGTTTTCATAGGTGTTACCTCCTTAAATTTAAAAATGTATTTCTTTAATTCGTTAATATTTTGATTATTTTTGCATTAAAATTATTACTTAATACATAGCAAATTTCATACCACATTTTAAAATTATGGCAAAAGATTTTCCAACGCGTGAAGAAAATTATTCTCAATGGTATAATGACTTGGTGATAAAAGCTGGTCTTGCCGAAAATTCTGCAGTTCGAGGCTGTATGGTGATTAAACCTTATGGATTTGCAATTTGGGAAAAGATGCAAGCAGCATTAGATAAGATGTTTAAAGAAACGGGGCATCAAAATGCGTATTTTCCAATTTTTATTCCTAAATCTTTTTTTAGTAAAGAAGCGAGTCATGTGGAGGGTTTTGCAAAAGAATGTGCTGTAGTTACGCATTATCGTCTTAAAAATTCGCCTGATGGCAAAGGAATTGTGGTGGATGAAACTGCAAAACTTGAAGAAGAACTAATTGTTAGACCTACATCTGAAACTATTATTTGGGATAGCTATAGAAATTGGATACAATCTTATAGAGATTTGCCAATATTAATAAATCAATGGGCTAATGTAGTTCGCTGGGAAATGCGTACACGATTATTTTTGAGGACTGCAGAGTTTTTATGGCAAGAAGGGCATACTGCTCATGCTACTCAAAAAGAGGCAATTGAAGAGGCTGAAAGAATGCTTGATATATATGCCTATTTTGTAGAGAATTGGATGGCACTTCCAGTGATTAAAGGCATTAAAACACCTAACGAACGCTTTGCTGGAGCATTGGAAACTTATTGTATTGAAGCATTGATGCAAGACGGTAAAGCATTACAAGCTGGAACCTCTCATTTTCTTGGTCAAAATTTTGCAAAAGCCTTTGATGTTAAATTTGCAACCAAAGAAGGTACAATGGAATATGTTTGGGCGACTTCTTGGGGCGTTTCTACTCGTTTAATGGGGGCATTGGTAATGGCTCATTCTGATGATAAAGGATTAGTTTTACCACCTATGTTAGCTCCCATACAGGTTGTCATAATTCCAATATATAAAACTACTGAACAGCTTTCTATTGTTACAGAAACAGCATTGGTTATTAAAAATGCATTAGAAAACAAAGGAATAACCGTCAAATATGATGATGATGATAACCAAAAACCTGGTCGTAAATTTAATGAATATGAATTTAAAGGTATTCCTGTTAGGATTGCAATTGGTCCCCGCGATATTGAACAGGGAACATTAGAGGTTGCACGTAGAGATACATTAGAAAAGTACACCTATCATCAGATTGATATTGAAAATAAAATTGAAAATTTGTTAAAACAAATTCAAGAAAATATTTACAAAAAAGCGCTCGCATATAGAGAAGAACAAACTAGAAGTGCTGACACTTGGGAAGAGTTTAAGTCTCTCTTGAACGAAAAAGGCGGTTTTATATACGCACATTGGGATGGTACATCGGAAACAGAGGAAAAAATTAAAGAAGAAACAAAAGCAACGATTAGATGTATTCCTATTGGAAATAAATTGGAAGAAGGAAAATGTATATTAACTGGTAAACCTTCGAAACAACGTGTTATATTTGCTAAAGCCTATTAAGACCTGGCTTACAGATGTTCTATTCGTAATATGTTATTGTAGATTAGTATAATCGCTATAAACTAAAAAGGTAAATCATCGCCTTCGCTTGGAGGAAGCATTACATTTTCTTCTTGTTGAATAGCTTCAGGCTCTGGGCTTGCACTACCTGCAGTTTCAATTTTCCAGGCTTTAACATCAGTGTACCAACGACCATTAAATTCGCGACTTTCAATATCGAAAGATACTGTCAATTGATTGCCTAATTGCAATTGATTTACATTTATTTTATCACCCCAAATAGAAACACACACCTTTTTGGGATATTGCCCATCGGTTTCTAAAATGATGTCTTGTTTTTTCCAAGGTCCGTTTTTGCCTTCTCCACTTTGCAATGGAAGAAGTTGTACGAGTTTTGCTTTTAGTTCCATATTGTTTATTAATTTATAAATGTTTTTTCTATTCATTTTAAAAAGATAAAACCTCATTTATAAGGCTTTATCTTTTTGTTTTTAATATACTTAATTCGTTGTAAAAGTAAAATAATTTTAAGTAAACTTGCTCAAAAATATAGTGATAAATTTAATTTTTAAATTTATCATTCATACAAAGCAGGATATTTCGCAGGTTTGTATTCTTGCATCATTGCATAAACAGCATCAAAAACATCTTCGGCATTGGGATTAGAAAAATAATCACCATCGGTGCTGTAGGCAGCTCGGTGCGATTGTGCGGTTAATGTTTTGGGTTCTAAATCGAGGTAGCGGAAACCTTTTTGTTCTTCCATTACTTTTTGCATCATATATGCAGTAGCACCCCCAGGAACATCTTCATCGAAAAATAATATTTTATTTGTCTTTTTCAACGACTCAACAATAATATGTTTAATGTCAAAAGGGAGCAATGACTGGGCGTCAATTAATTCGCACGAAATATTATATTCTTTCAATTGTTTAATGGCGTCCAATGCAATTCTTAAGCAAGAACCATAAGTTACCACTGTAATATCTGTTCCTTCGATTAATATTTCTGGAATGCCAATAGGAACTCTATATTCTCCAATATTTTCTGGCAATTTTTCTTTTAGTCTATAGCCATTTAATGGTTCTATGATTAAAGCAGGGTCATCCGATTGTAAAATGGTGTTATAAAAACCAGCGGCTTGTGTCATATTTCTGGGAACAAGCACATTGATTCCACGAATGGAATTAATCACCATACTCAAAGGAGAGCCCGAATGCCAGATACCTTCTAAGCGATGCCCTCTGGTGCTAATAATAAGTGGTGCTTTTTGCCCACCAGCAGTTCGGTATCTTAAAGTAGCTAAATCGTCGCTCAACACTTGCAACCCATATAAAAGATAATCGAAATATTGTATTTCTGCAATTGGACGAAGACCACGCAATGCCATACCTATTCCTTGTCCTATAATAGTTGCTTCGCGAATACCAGTGTCTGAAATACGTAATTCGCCATATTTGGCTTGTAATCCTTCTAATGTTTGGTTAACTCCACCAATTCCTCCTACATCTTCCCCAAAAATAAGCAACAAAGGATTGTTCTTAAAATTATAATCATGATTGGCAAGCAAGATTTCTCTTCCAGTAAGCATTGGTGAATCATCTTTATAAATAGGTTTAACTTCGGTGATGGCAGTGGAGGTGAGTGAAGAATCGCTGTACAAATGTGTGTTGTATCTTTTTATATTGTCTTTCAATTCCTCATCCAGCCAAGTCATTAAATGCTTTTTTAAGGTTTTATCGGGACTACAGGTGTTGCAGAAGAGTCGAAGAATACTTTTTGCTGATGAAACCACATCTTTTCGGGTTGGTTCACCAATCTTATTCAATTCATCTGTAAGTTGGTTAATTTTACCTGTTTTAAGGCAATTGCATGTTTTTGAATGCACCAAGTTGATGAATTCATCTCTTTTTTTCTTGATAGGGTTCTGAAAATGATTCCATCCAATTTTTCGTGCTTCTTTTACTTTTTCTATTGCTTCCGTTTCAATTTGAAGTATTTCTTCTTCTGTTGCTATTTTGGAAGCAATAATCCATTCTTTCATTTTGGTAATGCAATCTATATCCTTTTCGTGTTGCAATTGCTCTTTGGATTTGTATCTTTCGTGCGAACCGGAGGTAGAGTGCCCTTGAGGTTGTGTAAGCTCGGTAATATGAAACAAAACAGGAATATGTTCCTTGCGGCAAACCGAAATTCCTTCTTCATACATTTTGCACAAAGCAGGATAATCCCAGCCTTTGCATCGATATATTTTAATACCATTGCTGCTACCTTCTTTTTCAAATCCCTTCAATATTTCTGAAATATTTTCTTTGGTAGTTTGGTATTTTTTAGGAACAGAAATACCCCAACCATCGTCCCATACTGATAAAGCCATTGGAACTTGCATCACAGCAGCAGCGTTCACTGTTTCAAAGAAAAGACCTTCGGAAGTGCTGGCATCGCCAATGGTGCCAAAAGCCACTTCGTTTCCATTTAGTGAAAAGGTATTAAATTCTTTTAATTCTTTATTGTTGCGATACATTTTGGAAGCCAAAGCCAAACCAAGTAAACGGGGCATTTGACCAGCAGTGGGAGAAATGTCAGCAGAAGAGTTTTTTTGCATCATCAGGTTTTTCCAATTACCCGATTCGTCAAGACTTCGGCTTGCAAAATGGTTGTTCATCATTCTGCCACCGTTGGATGGATTAACCGATAAATTGGTATCGCCATATAATTGTGCAAAAAATTCTTCGAGAGAAGACATACCGGCAGCCATCATAAAGGTTTGGTCTCTATAATAACCCGAACGCCAATCGCCTGCTTTGAATACTTTTGCCATTGCTAATTGTGGAACTTCTTTTCCATCGCCGAAAATACCAAATTTAGCTTTTCCGGTTAATACTTCTTTTCTGCCTAATAGGCTTGCCTGTCTGCTTTCGCAAGCAATTCTATAATCGGACAATACTTCTTGTTTGTTATATATTTGTTTTTCTGACATATAATTTTAAATTTAAATGTAAAATAATAAATACAAAGTTACTTAAAGTATAACACAATTCTATTTTTTGTATTAGCCAAAATTTGCCAACAAATCATTAAAAGATTTACGATTTGCGAAGTACGATTTATGATTTGAGGTGGGAGCTATGGAATTGGAGATGCTAAGAGGAAAATGAGCCTTGCTAAGAAGAAAATGAGCGTTTATAAGAGAAAATTGAGCGTCTATAAGAGACGGAGCATCGTCTATAAGAAGAGGTAGTGCGTCTATAAGAGAAAATTCATCGTCTATAAGAGAAGGAAGAGCGTCTATAAGAGGAGGGTCATCGTCTATGAGAGAAAAATGAGCGTCTATAAGAGGAGGTAGAGCGTCTATAAGAGAAGGAAGAGCGTCTATAAGAGGAGGGTCATCGTCTATAAGAGAAAAATGAGCGTCTATAAGAGGAGGGTCATCGTCTATAAGAGAAAAATGAGCGTCTATAAGAGGAGGAAGAGCGTCTATAAGAGGAGGTACATCGTCTATAATAGAAAAATGAGCGTCTATAAGAGGAGGAAGAGCGTCTATAAGAGAAAAATGAGCGTCTATAAGAGGAAAATGTTCGTCTTTGAAAAGCATATCATTCTAAGTAAGGAGAAAATGAGCCTCTGTGAATGGCTTGTCATTATTGCTAAGAAGGAATTTAGCCTTTCTAAGATGGAAATTGTATTTTATAAGAAAAAAATGATGGTTAAATGGAAAAATAAATAAAAATAAATTTGTTTTAATAAAAACTCTTATTTAATTTTGGTTAAACTTTTAAATATACTAAACCATGGAAAAAACATTTAATTTAAGAATTGAAGAAATGCCATCGGCTTGTGAAATGATAAGAGATAGTTTTGCAAGAGATTTGGCTGATTTTACTGCTTATGCAGCAAAATATGATGCTACCTATTTGAGTGCATTGGATTTGAAGCTGAAAGAGTTGGAAAATTTGGTGAATAATAAAATAAAAGTAAGTGAAGTGAAAAAGATGACGGAGGTTTTGTATGGGACAACAGAGTCGCTACGTCCATTGATTTCAAAAATAGAAGGTTATGTAATTAATGCTGAAGGACTGACAGTGCCAGCTAAGAATTTTAGATTTAAGGAGGCAAGAGATAAAATTGGTAGTAGGGATATAGAAGGGGTATTGTTGGAAAATAAGACTATAAAGAAGTTGCTTGAGGATAATATGACAGCATTGAATGCAGAGGGATATACCGCGGCAAAGCATACGGAATTTAGTAATTTGATTAATGAAATAGATGCTCAAAACAGGGCAAGAAACTTGAAGGTGGATGAAAAGGAGGCTATGGTACAGGCTAATATGGTTTTTTTGAATACTCTATATAAAGAAATCAAGAAAATAGCTGATATTGGGAAGAGATTGTATATATTTACTGATAAGGAAAAGACTGGGGATTATACGATAAGTAAAATTATAGGTAGGATAAGTAATAGAACGCCCAGAGAACCTAAAAAGAAAGGGAACTCTACTATTGAGGGTGTGGTAAAAGATTTTGAAACTGAAGCTCCGATGGCTGGCGTGAAGGTGTGGACGACTGATAATGTGAAAGGTGTGATAAGTGGGGTTGATGGTGCTTTTAAGTTGAGTGTGATGGCGGAAAATTGTACTGAAATTTATGCAAGTATGAACGGATATACTGATTTTAAAGAGGAATTGGAAATGGATGCTGGTGTTGTTATGGAATTGGATGTGGAAATGGAGAAAATAACAATTATCAATGAGCAATGAGCTAATTTGCTAATTTGCTAATGTGCTAATTTGCTAATTTGCTAATGTGCTAATTTGCTAATGTGCTAATATGCTAATATGCTAATTTGCTAATATGCTAATTTGCTAATTAAAAAGACCTGCCGAGGGATGAAGACTTGGTGGGTCTTTTTGCAATTAAACTAGTGGACGGGTAAACGAGTAGACGAGTTGACAGGTGTGGGTTGTTACTCAAAAAAAGGGAACGCAGATTTTTATGATGGTTATGATTTAAAAAAACGATAAAACAAAATATTTTTTGTGTATGTATATGAAATGTGTATTTTTGGCATTGAAAATAATACCGTTTAGCTTTCTGTAATATTTTTTTAAAAAAAATAAACACAAAGCAAATCGGCATTTACCAATCTATTTTTCCTAATTCGATTGCATCTTTTAGAAAAAAGATTGGTATAAAGTAAATAATTGTGAAACGAAAATTTAAAAAAATGTAATTAAAGAAATATAAATATATAGCGTTTAGCAGAATTTAGTAACTGAAATCTACCTAATTTCAAATATCTGACAGAATAGTATGCAAGACGCCACGTGAAAGCGTGGTCGTTGCATTGCTTGTCAGATAGGTTTTGGTAGAACCTCAGTTACAGTGTAGGCAATTAGGCCACGCTGTTTTTTTTTATCCAAAAAAAATGAATTTAAACACAACATTTTTTTTATTAAACCAACCAAATACAATGACAATATTTAAAAATCCAGAAAGAGCAAAGCAAATAGACCAATTGATTAGGTTGAAAGCAACTGGCACCCCAAAAGAATTAGCTGAAAAAATTGGTGTATCAGAAAGACTATTATATGATTACCTAAATGAAATGAAAGAATTAGGAGCACCTATTTACTACGATAAAGAACGATGTTGTTATTGCTACAGCGAAGAGGTGAAATTTGAATTTGGTTTTAGAATTATTGAGCAAGCACAATTAGATAAAATAAAAGGAGGAGAAATGCAATTATTTTTTCTCACTGCAGATTTTTTGCAGTGAGTTGATTTACTTTTGAGGCGATAATATTTTATTGTTTAATTTAAAATTTTCTAAAATGAAACGTAAAGAAAAAAAAATTGAAAAGTTTCCAAAACTAGAACAAATCAACAAAGGAACATTAAAACATGTTTTTGGCGGTACTGCATGTACTGGAGTATGTGACGGTACAATTGTTGCAGGATGTTGTTATTACTTAGCAGGTCCATTAAAATAGGCAGATTAATAGAGTTTATTCAAAAAAAGAGTAGTTGAAATATACTACTTTTTTTATACATAATTTATAACATAATAATACTTATTTTTACAATTTCAATGAAAAATATAAATAATTACTTGTATAAAAAAAATGATTTTTTAAGATACAATGTTGATAACAAGGAATATGTCTTTTTTTCTGATACACTCCAAATTTTTAAAATTGATAATGAAGATT
>MNXO01000120.1 GCA_001872995.1 Bacteroidetes bacterium CG2_30_32_10
AAAGTTCGTAAATTTTCAGTATTACTCCAAATAAATCTCAATCAAACCTTCGGGGGCAGTAATTTCTATGGTTTTATTTTCTCGATTTACGTTGGTGATAATCTCGTCAGTTATTGGAATTAAAATTTCTTTTCCAGCAGCATTAATAATTTCAAATATGGCATGCGTTGGATAAGCTAATACTTGGTTAATTTTTCCAATAGTTCCTTTTTCTTTATCTAGTACCTCAAAATTGACCACTTCGTGGTAATAAAACTGGTTACCAGTTAATTTTGGGAGTGTATCTAAAGGTAAAAATAGTTCTTTTCCGACCAATTCTTTTGCTTGGTCAACAGTATTAATGTCGTCTATCTTAATTTTGAGTGTGCCGTTATTTAGCAACTGAGTAGTACTAATAAAAAAAGGAATCAGCGAATTATCCTGTTTGTTCATGCGGATAAGCACTGATTCCAAATTTTTGTATTCTTCAGGAAAATCTACATCTAAATTAATAATGAGTTCTCCTTGTTTTCCATGAACTTTAGAGGTGTAACCTAAATAATAGCACGACTCAATGTTCATTAGAAATTAAGCTTCTTCTTCTTTTTCTTCTGCTGCAGGAGCTTCTTCTTTTGCTTCAGCTACTGGAGTTTCTTCTTTTGCTTCAGCAACAGGAACTTCTTCAACAATTGTTTCAGTAACTTCTTCTTCAACAATTGCTGGTGCAACCTCAACAACTTCTTCTACAGGAGTTATTTTTGCTAATACTTCTGCCGCTTTTTTGGCGTTCGCTTCTTTTTCAGCAGCCATTCTTGCTATTTTTGCATCTGCAGTAGCTTTTGCTAAGCTATCTGTTTTACCAAGAACTTTACCTTCTTTTTCTTTCATCCAAGCATCAAATTTCTTATCAGCTTGTTCTTGTGTTAAAGCACCTTTAATAACACCTCTATCCAAGTGGTCTTTATGCATAACTCCTTTGTAAGAAAGTAAAGCACGGCAAGTGTCAGAAGGTTGAGCACCTTGTTTTACCCAGTGCAAACATCTTTCGAAATTAACGTCAATTGTTGCAGGGTTGTTGTTTGGGTTGTAAGTACCTAGTTTTTCTATAAACTTCCCATCACGTGGGGCACGAGCATCCGCTACAACTACATGGTAGAAAGCAAATTTCTTTTTACCATATCTTTGTAATCTAATCTTTGTAGGCATTGTTTTAAAATTTAATTATTAATTTTTTTAAGGCTGCAAATGTACAATTTTGTTTTTAAAAAAAAGAACTCCTTCGCTGTTAAATTTAAAGAAAAATTTGCAAAGAAGGAAAAGTACAGTGCGGTGAACATTCCTTTTACAATAACTCTACAACCATTTGGTTACTGAACAACTATTTTTTGGGTAACTAAATCATGTTATTTGTAGAAAAATAATCTTTCTGTTTTTGAAATTTGCTGTATCTGACACTCCCGAAAGCTTTCGAGACAAATAATACTTGAAATTATATCGAACTAATGTAAAAAAATATTCATCCGTAGGTACTACACACAAAGGCTTGGCTTCAAACGGATAGTGAGGGGGGTTACCCCCATTGGATTATCCACATGGATTATGTACGTGGAAAAGATAAGGAATTCTATGGAATTGTCGATTTTTTTATTTTTTATTTTTGATAAGACCTGACAGGTTTTCAAACCTGTCAGGTCTGTGGTCATTGACGAAACTGTCAACGGAGTTCGATGTTTTTCTTGTACGGTGGGGCAAGCTCTTTTCAATTTTGCTTTGACCTTTGAAAAATAAACGCTTCCAAAGCAAAATTGAAATGTGCTTGCTTGCGTAGTCCAAAAGTGCATGGGCAAAAAAACTTTTTCTAATTCTTTGTTGTTACCTGTTAAGCTGTCCACGAAGTACGGAATTGTCCGCAATTTTAATTTTCTGAATTTCAATAGAATGTCCACCACTGATATTTTTCCTTTTATTGCTGCTAATGTTTGATGGTATGGTGTCGTGCAGGATTACGGGGTGATTTCCTATCAGTTTACACCGACTTTATTTACGAGACACAAACCTTCGCAAACCTCTAAAACCCACATGCACTATACCATGTGTTGGCGTTTCGTTTTTATTTCAATTCTTCAATCAATCCATTTTCAGTAATCTTATATCTTACGATTATTGTGTCATATTTCCATTCAGTATAATCACCCCAGTCTTTAGATGCAGAATATGAAATCTTTTCAATTGTCTTATCGTCGTGAATTACAGATTCGGTTGTTTTATTGCCATGTTCCCAAGAAGAACCAAATCCAACAGCAATCTTACTAATTAATTCACAATCTTTTATAGTTGCGATATAAACAGTCGGAGCTTCGGTTTCATCCTCAAAATAAGTGAACATAGAAACATTATCGAGTAAATCGTATGATGAAACATAGAAATAGTCTCCATATCTATGATTTTTAAGAATCTTCCTGACTCTCATGTCAAGTGGATATAATAATTGCTCCCTTTTAATAAGTGTAATTGTGTCTTGGTTTGAAAACAAATAATCACTGTTTAATAAAATTGAATCAATTCCACAGGTATCTATGACACTAGATAACGAAATATTTCCAGCCTGAACTAGAGTTGAATCTAACTCAGTTAATGAATCTGAATTTGTTTTATTCCTTGTGCAACTTAATAATCCAGCAAGGAAAATAATCAGAATCAGATTTATATTGGAAATTTCTCTTTTCATTATTTATGGTTAGTTTATCTCATTATGTTATTTGTATGCAGTCAGCCCAAAATGAACGCCAACAATCCCATTTGCTATCGCAAGGCTCTGCCTTGTGATATTGTTTACAACTTTTTTAAAACCACAAGCGGGACGCTTGATGGGAGCATGGGGAAATTATATCGAACTAATGTAAAAAAATATTAATCCGTAGTTGCCTACACACAAAGGCTTGGCTTCAAACGGACAGAGAGGGGGGTAGGTTATATTTCATCTAAAATCTGCTCCATTATTTTCTTTGTCTCATCAATACTTTCTAGAACAATATCCTCATTAAATCTCTTACCATGTGCTAATCTATCTCTATATTTTACAATAATTTTCAATTTATCATATAGATTATTATCAATCTTGTTTTCTAATAAATTCAAAATCTTATTCAAACTACTTAAATCATCTTCATTTTTAACAAAACGTTCTTCATAAGAATTAAAAGGAAAGGAGGTATTATAGTTCGAGTTAAGTGTTTTTTTCATTTCACCAGAAGCTAATTTAATCTTTTCGATTACAATAGCTTCAAAAGACGCAAAAAGTTCCAAAAATGAATATTCTAATATTATGTCACTCAATTTATCAAAATATTCATCTATTTCAGCGTGAGAATCCTTAAACTTTTTACCCAATATTGGAAGATTAAACTCTGAAACATATTTCTTGTCCTGTTTTGTTAGTGTTTGTGCTTTTTTTGAGATTGAAATTACGACATTGTAATTATCCACAGCCTTATTAAGTCTTTCTTCCATAATCCTCAAAATGTATTTTTGTCAATCCACTCTTCGATAAGTTTCTCTAAATTCTTTTTATTAAATTCAGTCCTTTTTGACTTATCTTGAAATGAAGAAAGATACCATTTTGATATTTTAAAGTTTTCACCTAACAAAACCAAAACATATTTATCAGTTTTACTTCCTCTTAAATAAACATCAATTCTTCCCCAAGCTCCTAATATATTCCGCCCCATTGGTTCAAACACAAGTCTAAATTTTCCAAATTCATATTCTAATTGTTTTATCGTGTATTCGCCTAAAATTTCTTCTTTAATAGTTTTTTCCTTTTCTACTGCTTTAAGAAGTCCCTGTTCAAGATAAGGTTTAAGCCAATCCAATGTCTCTTTAAGAGTTTTTTCAACTTCTGTTTGCCATTCAGATATAACTTTCTCTAAATCTATTTTTTTAGTAGTTTCAGTCTTACTAAGTTTTTGCAATTTATCTTTTAATCCCATTTTAATAATTTTTTTATTTCATGATACAAAGGTAATACTATTATCTTATTTTTCTCAAATTTGTTTATCTTTGGACTCACTTAACTTACGCACAACAATCGGCTATATACTCCATTACACATAGCCGTTTATTTTTTTATTAATCATGAGCATTAGGAATATCATCTACCGAAAATTTGTATAAATCTTTGGCTTCGTCTTCTTTAAATTTCATTACCAAATCTAAGGCATCAGGTACTACATCACTACACAACACAATTAACGAACCTTTTTTGGCATGTTTTACGGCATAAGTTATCGCCTCAAACTCATTGGGTATCACTTTAAATTGTTTTTTAGGGTTCACTTTTTTAATTCCAACCGTTAGCATATCAATAATTTCTTGGTCGGTTCTGCCTCTTAAATTTTTATCCTGACGAATAATAATTTCGTCAAACATTTCTGCTGCAACTTGACCAATTTCTACATTGTCTTCTACTCTACGGTCGCCAATACCAGCAATAATACCCACTTTTGGTTTGCCGTCCATGCGTTCAATTAATTTTTGTAAAGCCCTTAATCCAGCGGGGTTGTGGGCATAATCCAACAACAGTGTAAAGTTTTTAAATTCAAACAAATTCAATCGTCCAGGTGTTTGCGATGGCGAAGGAATAAACGATTCTAAACCAACTTTTATATCCTCAATTTTTATTCCGCTAACAAAAGCAGTTAAAGCTGCTGGTAAAATATTTTGTATCATAAACGATGCCCGTCCGCCCATGGTTAACGGCACATTTACGGCTTTACAAATACGTAATTTCCATTCGCCTTTACAAATGGTAATGTAACCATTTTCGTATATTGCCGACATTCCACCTCGTTTGGCATGTTTTTTAATTTTAGCATTTTGTTCGTCCATCGAAAACAATGCTACATTACATTTTAAGTCGGTTCTCATGTTATATACCAAATCGTCGTCGGCATTTAAAACAGCGTAACCACTTGGCATCACCGATTCGGGAATAACACCTTTTACTTTAGCCAATTGCTCAATGGTATGAATTCCTTTAAGCCCTAAGTGGTCGGCTGCCACATTGGTTACCACACCAACATTACAAGTTGCAAAACCCAATCCTGCTCTTAATAAACCACCTCGTGCGGTTTCTAAAACTGCAAAATTTACGGTAGGGTCTCTCAACACAAATTCGGCACTTTGCGGTCCTGTACAATCGCCTTTTACCAACAATCTGTTTTGAATGTAAATCCCGTCGGTAGTGGTATAACCCACTTTAAAGCCTTTTAATTTTAATAAATGTGCAATTAATCGGGTAGTGGTGGTTTTACCATTTGTTCCGGTTACCGAAACAATAGGTATTCTAAAATCCTGTCCAGGAGGGAATAACATATCAATAACTGGTGCAGCGATATTTCTAGCCAAACCTTCTGCTGGATCGAGGTGCATTCTAAAACCGGGGGCTGCATTTACTTCTAAAACAGCTCCATTGGTTTCTGGTAAAGGTTGACTTAATGAACTCGTCATAATATCAATTCCACAAATATCTAACCCAATAATGCGAGCAATTCGTTCGCACATAAAAATATTATACGGATGAATAATGTCGGTTACATCTTCGGCAGTACCTCCTGTACTTAGGTTGGCAGTATCTTTAAGATTTAATATTTCATCTTTTTTAAGTATGGATTTAAGAGTTAACTTTTTGTTTTTTAAGATGGTTTTAGTCATGTCATCCACAGTAATGTAAGTCAACACTTTTTCGTGTCCATACCCTCTTTTTGGATGTTTGTTTACCTCTTCAATGAGTTTTTCGATAGTTAATTTTCCGTCGCCAATTACACGAGCTGGAGTTCGTAAAGCAGCGGCAACCAATTTGTAATTGATTACCAACACACGATAATCATCGCCAGTAATGTATTTCTCAACAATTACTGACTTTGAAACATTTTTTGCTGCATGATAAGCAATGAGTGCATTTTCTTTGTAGGTAATGTTGGTGGTAATTCCTCGTCCGTGATTGCCGTTTACAGGTTTTATTACCACAGGATAACCAATGCTTCTTAATGCACTCAATAAACTGTCTTCACTTTTTACAATTTCACCTTTTGGGACAGGAATTTCGGCTTGTTCCAACAAATATTTGGTATCTTCTTTATCACAAGCCAATTCTACACCAATGCTACTGGTTTGGCTGGTTACGGTTGCCTGAATTCGTTTTTGATTTTCGCCATAACCCAATTGGCACAACGAATATTTGTTTAATCGTATCCACGGAATACCTCTACTCACGGCTTCATCAATAATTGAAGCGGTACTTGGTCCAAGGCGAACACTTTCACGCAATTCACGCATTTCTTGGATGTCGGCATCTAAATCGTATTTATCGCCCGAAATAAGAGCTTCGGCAATTCGAACGGCAGCTTTAGCAGCATAAACGCCTACTTTTTCTTCGTGATAATCGAAAACCACGTTGTAAACCCCTTTTTCGCCATAATCACGAGTTCGTCCAAAACCAGTATCCATTCCAGCCATGGTTTGAATTTCTAATGCAATGTGTTCAATAACGTGTCCCATCCATGTTCCTTCTTTAATTCTTGAAAAGAATCCACCAACTTTACCAACAGAACAGCGATGTTCTTGCATTCCAGGAAACATTTTTTTAAGACGCTTATCAAATCCTGAAATCGTATTGGTAGGAGAATCTTCTAGTTCTTCAATATCTAAAACCATCACAATCAATTTGTGTCTTCTAACCGACCAATAATTTGGTCCTCGCATTACATTTATGTTAATAATCTTCATAATAACTTATCTTATAGGTGGTGAATTTTAAAATTAATTTATCTTTTTTTGCAGGAATTAAATGTACACGTTTATTTTAAATATACAAGCATGGCAAAGGGAACTTTAATTCCAATTGGCGGAAACGAGGATAAAGGAATAGAAAAAAGTGAAAATTATATATTGGAATTTATTCATGACGGTATATTATCGCATGTCGTAAAAGAAGCTGGAGGAACATCGAGTAAAATTATTGTAATACCAACAGCATCGAGTATTCAAGAGGAAGTAGGAAAAAATTATTTACATGCTTTTCATAAATTAGGTTGTGAAAATGTAAAAGTTTTATCGATAAATAGTGTCGAAGAAGCAGAAAGTGAAGAAAATATTCAAGATTTAATAGCCTGTAATGGGGTAATGTTTTCCGGTGGAGACCAATCTCGAATAGTTAATTTTATTGGAAATACCAAGTTTCATAAAATATTAAAAGACCGTTACGAAAACGAAGAATTTGTGGTTGCAGGTACAAGTGCAGGAGCAATGTGTATGTCGCAAGAAATGATTTCGGGAGGAAATGTTACCGAATCTATTGTTAGAGGCTCTACCAAATTTAGAGAAGGAATGGGTTTTATTCCTGAATTAATCATTGATACTCATTTTATTAAACGTGGTAGATTTGGCAGATTAGCTGAAGCAGTAGCTGCTTTTCCAAAGTTAATTGGACTTGGCTTGTCGGAAGATACAGGCGTAATTATTAAAAACAATGTGTTTACAGTAATTGGTTCTGGTATGGCAATTTTATTCGACCCAAGCTGGTTAACCCACAATTATAGAGAAATATTAGACGACAATTTGCCTTTGTCGGTTACCGATTTAAAAGTTCACATTTTATCTTTTGGTGATAAGTTTGATTTGAAAACTCGCTCCACAAAAATTATGACGTTGGAAGAATATAAAGAAGCCAACACAACCCTCCCGAAGGGAGGGCTTTCGTAGAGGAACGAAAACTGGAGTCCGAAGTTGGCATTGAGCGTTAGCTTCCCCTCTTGAGAGAGCCTGTCCCGTTTTTTTCGGGAGGTAGGGGTGTGTTCTAGGAATTTCAAAGTTCGTTTTCAGTTCTCAGTCTTCAAACTCCCGACTTCCGTCTTCGGTCTTCCAACCTCACACATAAATCCCAACATAGGTTTCTTTGCTGGTTTTTTTGCCACGATACATTCCTTCTGTGTTAAACGAAAAAGCAAGGTTTCCTAACTTATCAACTCCAATAAGTCCACCATCACCACCAATTTTTAACAAACGGTCTTTTACTACCGTATCGCAAGCTTCTTGTAACGATAAACCTTTGTATTCCATTAAACAAGAAACATCGTAAGCCACCACGCCACGAATAAAAAATTCGCCACTTCCTGTACAAGAAATGCCACAGGTTTCGTTATTGGCATACGTTCCTGCACCAATCATTGGGCTATCACCAACTCTACCAAATTTTTTGTTGGTCATACCACCAGTTGAAGTTGCAGCAGCTATGTTGCCATTTATATCAATTGCCACAGCACCAACAGTTCCAAATTTTTTGTCTTTGGTGGAGGCATGGTCTAGCTGAAAAGTATCAGAACCCTTTACTTCCAACCATTGTTTATGTCGGAAATCATCGTAAAAATATTCGGGAGCTTCGGTAGGGCAGTGGTGCAATTTTGCAAATTCGAGTGCTCCAGCACCAGCCATAAACACATGTTCCGATTTTTCCATCACCAATCGAGCCAACGAAACTGGATTTTTTATGCCAGTAATCAAGGAAACTGCTCCAGCCATTTTGGTTTTTCCTTCCATAATGGAAGCATCCATTTCGTGAGTTCCTTTTTCGGTAAAAACCGAACCTTTTCCAGCATTAAACAAAGGAGTATTTTCTAACGAATTTACGGCTTTTTCAACTGCATCGAGCGACGAACCACCTTTTTCTAAAACAGCATAACCAGCAGTTAATGCATCATTTAAAGCAGCTAAATAAGCAGCTTCTTTTTCGGGAGTTAAATCTTTTCTTAAAATGGTTCCTGCTCCTCCGTGTATGGCTATAGATATTTTTGACATGCTAAA